>DAOWLL010000029.1 GCA_030641945.1 Gammaproteobacteria bacterium
GGGCAGGGTGCCCAGGCCAAATGCAGCCATGGTCAGCGCGCCCTGGGTAGCACTGCCCGAGGTCAGTGCCCATACCAGCACAAAATAGACCATGCCGCAGGGCAGCCAGCCCCACACCAGCCCATAGAGCAGGGCCCTGGGCATGGTGGTGACCGGTACCAGGCGGCGTCCGATGGGTTCCAGCATTTTCCATAAGGGTTTACCGATGCGCTCAACTTTTGACAATTGAGGAAACCAGCCGGCCAGGTAAAGGCCGATCGCGATCATCATCACCACACCCGTATGCCTGAGGATGGATGGGCCGCCCGACATATCGGTGTAGGCAGCTGCTTCTGCGCCAATATAACCGGCGATCAAACCAGCCATTGAGTAGCTGAGAATACGGCCGATGTTATAGGTAGAGACAAATGTAATCAGCCTGCCACGATGCAGGCGTACACGTTCCGGCAGGCTCAGGCTGAGTGCGCCGATGATGCCGCCACACATGCCGAGGCAATGTACCGTGCTGAAAAGCCCCAGAATAAATGCTGCGATGATACCTTGAGACGATTCCATGGCTGTGTCCGGCGTGTAAAATTGCAGAGTCTACCGGTTAAGGCGGTACCGAAAAATGACATATATCAGTAATTGTTAATATTCTCATGATATGGCGCCCGGTCTGGTTGCTGAAGTCAGGCCCGGACGACGCCGTGCAGGGAGCTTCACAGTCAGCTGACTATATGGCCCCACATATCATGTTCGTCCGTATCATCTATGTGGACGTTTATGAACTCACCCGGCTGGCATTCAGCGTGTTCTTCAATGTATACCAGGCCATCAATATCCGGTGCATCTGCAGAGCTGCGTGCAATGACGCCGGACTCGGTCACGGCATCAACCAGTACCTGCTGTTCTGTGCCGATTTTTCTTTTCAGTTTCTGCGTGCTGATCGCTGCCTGTTTCTCCATGAAGCGCTGCAGTCGTTCCTGTTTTGTATCCTCATCAACCGGATTCGGCAGCTGGTTGGCTGTGGCGCCTTCTACGGCTGAGTATGTGAAGCAGCCGACACGGTCAAGCTGGGCTTCATCGAGGAAATCGAGCAGCTGTTCGAAGTCGCCCCCGGTTTCTCCGGGAAAGCCGACGATGAAGGTGCTGCGCAATGTCAGCTGCGGGCATATCTCGCGCCATGCGCGAATGCGCTGCAGGGTATTCGCGCTTGCCGCCGGGCGTTTCATCGCCTTGAGGATGCGCGGGCTGGCATGCTGAAACGGAATATCAAGGTAGGGCAATATCTTTCCGTCCGCCATCAGTGGAATGATTTCATCGACATGCGGGTAAGGGTAGACGTAATGAAGCCTGACCCATACGCCAAGGCTGCCAAGGGCTTCGCACAATTCAGTCATGCGCGTTTTTACCGGCATGCCATTCCAGAACTCTGTTTTATATTTTACGTCGACACCGTAAGCACTGGTGTCCTGCGAAATGACCAGCAATTCTTTAACGCCGGCTTCAACCAGGCGCTCAGCTTCGCTCAATACATCATTGACCGGTCGGCTTACCAGGTCACCTCGCAGCTGAGGAATAATGCAGAATGTGCAGCGGTGGTTGCAGCCTTCTGAAATCTTGAGGTAGGCATAATGCCGCGGGGTCAGTCGGATACCTTGCGCAGGTACAAGATCGACAAAAGGGTCATGCTCAGGCGGCAGCTGCTTGTGAATGGCATCCATGACTTCCTGCGTTGCATGCGGCCCGGTTACAGCCAGAACATTCGGATAGTTCTGCTGCACGATATCCCCCCTGGCACCGAGGCATCCGGTGACGATGACCTTGCCGTTTTCATGCAGCGCCTCGCCAATCGCCTGCAGTGACTCTTCGATGGCGTCATCGATGAATCCACAGGTGTTGATCACGACCAGGTCAGCCTCGTCGTAGCTCGGCGAAATGGCGTAACCTTCAGCGCGCAACTGTGTGAGAATATGCTCCGAATCGACCGTGGCCTTGGGGCAGCCGAGGCTGACGAAACCGATGTTGTGGGATTTACGCGCTGATGATGGCATAAGACGATTGTAACTTGTGTATTAAGAACTAGTCATCAGTTATCAGTTTGTAGTATGAACAGATTTCAGTGTGACAGTATCGAGTTTTCATTAGCTGCCAACTGCCAACTGATAACTTTATACTATCTGTGAAATGAGCGATTACGAAGAAAAATTTGGCACCCTGTCACGCGTCTACGGAGAAGAGGTATGTGATACGCTCCGCCAGTCGCATGTATGTGTTATTGGTATAGGTGGAGTCGGCTCATGGGCGGTGGAATCACTGGTGCGCTCCGGTATCGGGGAGCTCACTCTGGTCGATGGCGATACGGTTCATCGCAGTAATATGAACCGCCAGATACACACGCTGGAATCAAGCATAGGGCAGCACAAGGTCAGCGCGATGCAGGCGCGTATTGCTGACATCAATGCAGAATGCCGTTGTAATACCATCGAGCATCATATTGATGATGATAATCTGCGTGACATCATTGAGCGAGGCTACGATTGCGTTATCGATGCCATCGACAGCATCAAGTACAAGGCCGCGATTATTTATTGCTGCAAGCGCAACAAGGTACCCGTTGTAACGACGGGTGGTGCAGGCGGACTAACGGATCCGACAAAAACCGAGGTCGCTGACCTGGCGCGTACCTGGAATGATCCACTAGCGGCAAGCGTACGTTCACGGCTCAGGCACAAATACGGTTATACCCGAAATATAAAACGCAGTTTTGGTGTTCCATGCGTATTCTCCAGTGAACAGCAGAGATATCCAGATAAGGACGGCAAACCTGGATACTGTAAACCGGGCGTTGCGGGCCTGTCGCTGGATTGCAGCTTTGGTTATGGCTCGGTTGTCAGTGTGACAGCAAGTTTCGGTTTTGCAGCGGCGGCAAAGGCTGTCGAGCTGGTATCGAAATCGAGAAAGAAGACAATCTGATCAACCATCAGTTGTACTGCAGCTTGTTGTCTTCCCTGCAATTCAAGTTGCTCAGCCCCATCGACCCTTTCAAATTTACATTGGTCGAGCAGTCCCAGCGGGTCTGCATGCCGCCCATGATTGACCTGGGGGCAAGCGAGAGCATCCTGTTTTTACCAAAGGTGTCACTCAGGTAAGCAATTATCTGGCCGTTCTTTCCCAGCCTCACCTTGTCAAGGTATTGTCCATCGGTCATTTCCTCAGGTTTAAGCCTTATGTCAGCCAGAGAAGACGGCCACTCTCCATTCATCATGTAGTATTCCATCATAGTCATCTTCAACGGTTGTAACAATGAATAGACTTCTGCTAGCTGCGCTGTTCTTAAATAGCCACTGTAGTCTGCAGTGGTGTTCACTACAGGTATGAACGGCTGTGATTGGGCCGCGTGTGGTTGCATGTTTACCGGCTGCTGTTTTTGTGCGGGTGGCCGTACAGCTTGAGCTTGTGGCGTCAGTTTCAGTGCAAGCGCACGCTCAAGTTCCGCACGGATTTTATCCGGATCAGCGCTTACTTCGGCGTTTATCTTCATTTCGAAACCATCCCAGTTCTCTTTCAGTATCCTTGCCTTGAGAAAACCGGCACTTGATGAACTGGTTTTTTGAATAAAAGATGAACGAAATTCATTACCGGATTGAGTCTGCTCGAGACTACTGTTGTTATGGACATAACTGATGATTTCGTCAAGAACGCCGGCCTTTATCAGTTTCAGCGTGTTATTGCGAGCAGATACCTTGCTGTCGAGATCGCTCGCCTTGTAGGTATAATCCCTGATATAGCTTAATTCTTTTGCGTAGCTTAGTGATGTACTTAACACCAATAGCAGTAGAACAAGGTATTTCATGTGCTGGTTCTCTTGAACGATTTCCTGAGTACGAGAAAAACTTTCCCGGCTACTGAGTGTAGCAGGGTATTCTGATAGTGATCAGGCAGGAACAGCTCTATGACGCAGGTAAATCATAGCAATCAGCAGTAAAAGCAATGTGATCCACACAAGAAGATATAGTGTGCGAGATTGGCGGGCTTTTTTCGTTTCAATCCAGGTGCGTGGTTGAATACCTTTGAGAAGAAAAACCAGTTTGGCTGACAGGTTGATGCATACAATATTGACTGCCAGTAGCATAACGGCGCCTATGGCGTAATCATAAGAATTGTCACTGAGCATCAGGCCAATGGTTACTGCCGGCGGCATCAAGGCAACAGCGACCATGACGCCAACCAGGACGCTGGACAAGCCTGTTACAAGGGAGAGGGAAGCGGCCGCGCCGGATGCCAGCGCAATGACGGTGCCTGCATAATTAATATCAGTACGCAGCAATAATTCTTGCGTAATATTTTGTGCAGGCCATATCAGCCCGGTTACATAGGCAACAGTGATTGCGACGCTGATGCCTGTAACAATGGTGGAGAGTGAGCTGAGTACGAGTTCTCTGTCACCAAGCGAGGTGCCAAACGCGAAGGCAATAATGGGGCCAAGCAATGGCGCGATTACCATTGCACCGATGATGACTGCTACGTTGTTTTCCAGCAGTCCTGCTGATGCAACAATAGAGGAGAGTATGACCAGCAGGATGTAATCACGGTGCAATCGCGAATTGACTTCTACTGCACTGTATATTTCTTCTCGTGTGACAGCTGCGCGGGCTTTTTTCTGATTTTCTTTTTTGTCTTCCTGTTTTTCTGCGGCTTTGGGTAATACTGCTTCAACCGGCGAGACAATGATTTTTGCGTTGTCAGAAGCTTGTAACAGCGACTGGAGTGAGTCGAGTACTGCCTGTCGGTTGTCATCATCTAGCAGTAATTTAACCGATATGCGGCCATCCTCGTTAACAGGGCCGCACCAGATGTCGCTGACTTCATATTGTTCAGCAAGGCCATGGATCGTATCCTTATGGCCTGCATCTGCAATGACCTCAATAATTTTCACAGGAGACAGATGCGCATGACTGCGCTAATGAATGAATCTATCGTAATTGAATCGTTATAGTGTGTGGTTATAGTTTGCTGGTTAGCATGAAATATATAACCATGACTACAGTTGATGCAATCAGGGCATATGGAATAAACATGCAGAAGCCAGGAAGTCCTTCGCACATATCTTTGAATCTACATTGAGCACATACTTTTTCTTTCATTGTGTACCTACTGGTTACAATTGAACTTTAATACACGTTCACATGCCTTATGCGTTAGCATTCCTCAACAGCCATGTGATTGCGCTAGCCACTGTATTTAGTTCATTTCGTCTACGCGGTTTTATTATTATCATTTATACCGGGAGGTTTTAGCATAGACGATTTCCCGGTAAATTCATTCGATTCTAATACTGAACTTCAGTACAGTCCCTGACATGTGTCAGGAAGTTGTCATTTTTCTCACTAATGCCAATCGAAAATAATTCTCATTATTACATCTTGTTATCTTGAATATCATCTGCTTATAGAAGCCGATGATATGTGATCAAGTTCTCAGTCGGATCATAGAGCTGACCGAAACTACCGGCTATTAGACTAAAGTATTAGTGGCTGTAAAAATCACCTGGTAAGCTGGTTACAGGTGCAATAGTTGCTGTTTTAAAAAAGGCGGTAACCTGATGGTTACCGCCTTATAATTATTACTCCAGCCTCCGTGGCTTATTATTATTTATTTTCCTTGATCCTGGTTTTATTATTGTTATCCTCCCTAGCAAGTACTGCCCAGTTAGTCCCAGTTAAGGGCGCCTCCGGTCTGATATTCTGTAACACGTGTTTCGAAGAAGTTTTTCTCTTTCTTTAAATCCAGTACTTCAGACATCCATGGGAATGGATTGCCTGCACCCGGATACTGTTCTGCCAGCCCGATCTGCGAACATCTGCGATTTGCAATGAATTGCAGGTATTCTTCAAACATGGGTGCGTTAAGTCCAAGTACACCGCGTGGCATGGTGTCGCGTGCGTATTGAGTCTCGAGCTCAACGGCTTCGCGAATCATATGTACAGCTTCCTGCTGGAATGTTTGTGTCCACAAGTGCGGGTTTTCAATCTTGATCTGGTTGATTACATCGATACCAAAGTTCATGTGCATGGATTCATCACGCAGGATCTACTGGAACTGTTCTGCAACACCGGTCATTTTATTGCGGCGGCCCATTGACAAGATTTGTGCGAATCCGACATAGAAGAAGATGCCTTCAAAGATGACATAGAAAGCAATCAGTTCGCGTAACAGTTTCTGGTCATGCTCTGGTGTGCCGGTGTGGAAATTCGGATCAGCCAGATGCTTTGTATATGGCAGTGCCCATTCAGCCTTGCGTGCAACCGCAGGCAGTTCGCGGTACATATTGAATATTTCACCTTCATCAAGTCCCAGCGATTCAACGCAGTACTGGTATGCGTGTGTGTGCACTGCTTCTTCAAAGGCCTGGCGCAACAGGTACTGGCGGCATTCAGGGTTAGTGATGTGCTTGTACACAGCCAGTACCAGGTTGTTCGCAACCAGTGAATCAGCGGTAGAGAAGAAGCCAAGGTTTCTTTTAATGATTGTGCGCTCATCATCGGTCAGGCCGTTCGGATCACGCCATAATGCAAGGTCGGCCGTCATGTTGATTTCCTGCGGCATCCAGTGATTGGCGCAGCCATCAAGATACTTCTGCCAGGCCCATTCATATTTGAATGGCACCAGCTGGTTCAGGTCTGCGCGGCAGTTGATGATCTTCTTGTCATCAACCTGGATGCGTTCAGCGCCCATTTCAATGTCTTCCAGGCCGGTGCCGACAAGCTCGGCTTCAACATCATCATCATGATATGCCTCGATCGATATGGCTGTAGCCAGACTGGATGTCGTCATATTGTCAGTACTGGTTTCAATATTAGAGGGGATGGGGTTTACCACGGGTGCTTCGCCTGCCGTATTCATCAAAGCTTCATTTGAAATAATACCGTCACCGGCATGAGGATGTTGTTCATCACGCTGTGGCTTGAAAGCAGGCTCGTTAAATTTTGCGAGTGGGTCTTCCCAATTAAGCATTCTCAATTACCTCTAGTACTTCGTTATTTTTATTGTTATTCAAACTGTCGCTTGTATCTGACAGTGTCCGTAATGGCTCCAGTATCATCCACCAGGGTTTAATCGCTGATGGTCCTAGTGACTCCCACGTTGTACGTGCTCTTGTAAAGCAAACCTTTATGCCTTCATGGCGGCAGAAGTGCGCAATTTCATCGCGCCCCGGCTCATTTGTTAGCGCCAGATCATAAAAGATCTGTTTCAGTTCAGCTTTAAGACTCATTACCCGGAATCCTCCCGGGCTCCATGTTTATGTTGTCGCTCATGGTGCCCTTAATTATTTTTATTATTGGCCCCGCTCCTTATTCAGCAACTCTCCTTATTGGCATGCCTCGCAATCCGGATCAAGGATTGAGCATGCTTTTGGCGCTGTTGATGCAGCAGTTTCCTGCGTTGTGTTCTTTACAGCATTCAATTTGCTTGCGCGTTCTGTATCCATGGTTGATTTTTCAACATGGGTTGCACCCATGGATCTCAGGTAATAAGTGGTTTTGAGGCCACGCACCCATGCCAGCTTGTACAACGAATCGAGTTTTGAACCACTGGGTTCTGACATGTACAGGTTCAATGACTGGCCCTGGTCGATCCATTTCTGGCGGCGCGCTGCGGCTTCAACCAGCCAGCGTGGATCGATCTCAAATGCAGTCTGGTAGAGCTGCTTCAGATCAGCCGGAACGCGGTCGATCATTTGCACGCTGCCATCGTAGTATTTGAGATCGTTGGCCATAACTTCATCCCACAGGCCGCGATCGCGCAGATCCGAGATCAGGTAGGGGTTCACCACCGTGAACTCACCCGACAGGTTCGATTTGACGAACAGGTTCTGGTAAGTCGGCTCGATCGACTGGCTAACGCCACAGATGTTTGAAATAGTTGCAGTTGGTGCAATTGCCATGGTGTTGGAGTTGCGCATACCGACTTTCTGTACACGAGCACGTAATGAATCCCAGTCAAAGGTATGGCTGCGATCAAGATCCAGGTAGCTGCCGCGGCCCTCGGCCAGGTAATCGAGTGAGTCGATCGGCAGTATGCCCTTGCTCCACAAAGACCCTCCGAAGCTAGTGTAGCGGCCGCGTTCTTCAGACAGGTTGGTAGAGGCCTTGATGGCAAAGTAGCTGATGGCTTCCATGGTGCGGTCAGCAAATTCAACCGCCTCTTCTGAGGCATACGGCATGCGCTGCTTATAAAGCGAATCCTGGAAACCCATCACGCCCATGCCAACCGGACGGTGTTTCAGGTTGGAATCACGTGCCTGCGGTACGCTGTAGTAGTTGTAGTCGATCACGTTGTCCAGCATGCGCATTGCAGTATTAATGGTGCGTTCCAGCTTGGTTGCATCCAGGCCGTTTTCATTAATATGCGCTGGCAGGTTGATTGAGCCCAGGTTGCACACCGCGATTTCGGTGTCGTTGGTGTGCAGGGTAATTTCAGTGCACAGGTTGGAACTGTGTACCACGCCGGCATGCTGGTTGGTGTAGCGCAGGTTGCATGGGTCCTTGAAAGTAATCCATGGATGGCCTGTTTCAAACAGCATGCTCAGCATCTTGCGCCACAGGCTGGCGGCCTTGATGGTCTTGTAAACGCGCATCTTGCCGTTGGCAGCCATGTCTTCATAAGCGGCATAGGCTTTTTCAAATTTACGGCCGCACAGATCATGCAGGTCCGGCACTTCATCGGGTGAGAATAAAGTCCAGTCCCTGTCTTCGGCGACACGCTTCATGAACAGGTCAGGAATCCAGTTGGCAGTGTTCATGTCGTGTGTGCGGCGACGGTCATCACCGGTGTTCTTGCGCAGGTCGAGGAATTCTTCGATGTCGATGTGCCAGCTTTCCAGGTAGGCACACATGGCACCCTTGCGCTTGCCGCCCTGGTTGACGGCAACGGCGGTATCATTGGCAACCTTGAGGAAAGGAACGACGCCCTGTGACTTGCCGTTGGTGCCCTTGATGTGTGCGCCCATGCCGCGCACGCGTGTCCAGTCATTGCCGAGGCCGCCGGCGTATTTGGACAGCAGTGCATCATCCTTAATGGAGCTGAAAATTCCATCGAGATGATCGGGTATGGTTGTCAGGTAGCAGCTTGAGAGTTGTGGACGCAGGGTGCCCGAGTTAAACAGGGTCGGTGTCGAACTCATGAAATCAAACGATGACAGCAGCTTGTAGAACTCGATTGCACGCTCTTCGCGATTGACTTCGTTGATGGCCAGGCCCATGGCAACACGCATGAAGAAGGCCTGTGGCAATTCGAAGCGTACGCTGTTCGAGTGAATGAAATAACGATCATACAGGGTTTGCAGGCCCAGGTAGGTGAACTGGTGGTCACGTTCGGCCAACAGCTGTTTACCCAGGTGATGCAGGTCGTATTCAAGCAGGCGCGCATCCAGTAGTTCCAGATCGACGGCACGCTTGATGTACTTGTCAAAGTAATCCGCATAAATGCTGGACATTTCACGCTGGGTCGCATGTGTCAAGTTGTTGTAGACGAAGCTGAGTGCTTCGCTGCGCATATCATCCAGCAACAGGCGGGCTGCTGTATAACCGTAATCAGGTTGCTTTTCGATCAGGGTGCGGGCACTCATCACCAGCATACGTGACACGTCTTTTTCCGGTACACCATCAAAAAGATTGCGTTCGGTGTCCTGCAGGATGGCACTGGCATCAACATCGTTAAGACCTTCGCAGGCCTCGTTGATGATGGCCTGCAGGCGCCGTCTGTCCAGCGGCTGTCTGCTGCCATCAGGCAGAGTAACCTCGATGTTAGTGCTGTCGTCATCAATAACATCTTCAACAACGGCTTCTGTCTGCTGCTGTCGGGCGCGGGCATGTTCTTCACGGTAGATTACATAGGAGCGGGCAACAAGCTGGTTACCGGAGCGCATCAGTGCCAGTTCAACCTGGTCCTGAATATCTTCGATGTGAAATGTGCCGCCATCAGGGATACGGCGTGTCAATGCGTATTCAACCTGTTCAGCAAGCTCGCCGACGACTTCATGGATACGGCTCGATGCGGCCGCATTGCCGCCTTCGACGGCCAGAAAGGCCTTGGTCATGGCGATGGCAATTTTCTCGCGGTCATAGGCCGTAACCATGCCGTTTCTGCGGATTACCCTGAAGCGTCCCGGTGCCGTGACAGCAATATTGGCTGAATTTGTTGAGGATGAGTCGTCAAGTTGAGCGTGATTCTGGTGTTCTGTTATTGGTGTTATTAGTTCCATTCCCATTCCACTTGATTGGATTGTCGTTGTTATTATGCGAGCTACTATAGAATGTGGTTTGACCCTAAGTCAAGCACTATATCTTGTGTATATAACAGTGGAGAACAGTCTAAAAAACTGTGGATAAAATTTGAAAAAATAAGCCATAACAAGGACTTATAAAATGGTGAAAAAAGCTGTTTTAGAACATAAGAATTTGCCCATATAAAAATTTTTTGTTGCTATAGAC
>DAOWLL010000561.1 GCA_030641945.1 Gammaproteobacteria bacterium
CAGTTGGTGTGAGTGACTTGCCAGCCGGTTTCTGTATAATAAAAACCTTACTTGTAATCAGTTACTTGTGACGTTCACGAGTGTTTCCCCTAATGCAATAGGCTGTCCTGGCTCAATGGTTCAGGGCCGGATTTTCAGTATCACATGACTGACAGACAGCACGTCCGCAATTTTTCCATCATTGCCCATATCGATCATGGCAAGTCCACGCTGGCGGACCGCTTTATCCAGGTGTGCGGGGGGTTGAGTGAGCGTGAAATGGAAAACCAGGTGCTGGATTCCATGGATATTGAGCGTGAACGTGGCATTACCATCAAGGCGCAAAGCGTTTGCCTTCAATACAAGGCCCGTTCCGGTGAGACATACGAGTTGAATCTGATCGACACACCGGGACACGTGGATTTCTCCTACGAGGTATCCCGCTCACTGGCTGCCTGTGAAGGCGCGTTGCTGGTTGTTGATGTGGCCCAGGGGGTCGAGGCGCAGAGCGTGGCTAACTGCTACACCGCGATTGATCTGGATGTCGAAGTAATCGCCGTGCTGAATAAAATCGATCTGCCGGCTGCCGAGCCCGAACGGGTGATCGAGGAAATTGAAGAAATTATCGGCATTGATGCGCAGGATGCCGTGCGCACCAGTGCCAAGACCGGCGAGGGTGTTGTCGATGTACTGGAAGACCTGATTCGGCGCATACCCCCTCCGCAAGGCGATATCGATGCGCCACTGAAGGCGCTGATTATTGATTCATGGTTTGATAACTATGTCGGGGTGATATCCCTGGTACGGGTGGTTGAAGGCCGTATTTCACGGCGCGACAAGTTTCGTATCATGTCAACCGGGCGCAACTACCAGGCCGAAAAACTCGGAGTGTTTACACCCAAACCGCTTGATCGTGAAGAGCTGGTTGCCGGTGATGTGGGTTTCCTGGTGGCCGGGATCAAGGATATTGATGGCGCGCCGGTGGGTGATACGCTGACCCTCGTACATGCACCGGCTGACGAGCCACTGCAAGGGTTCAAGAAGGTACAGCCCAATGTATTTGCAGGGCTTTACCCGGTAAGTTCGGATGACTATGAAAACCTGCGCGATGCCTTGCAGAAGCTGCGCCTGAATGATGCAGCGCTGCATTATGAGCCGGAATCATCAGAAGCACTTGGCCTTGGTTTTCGTTGTGGATTCCTGGGTATGTTGCACATGGAGATCGTGCAGGAACGGCTTGAACGGGAATATGACCTGGACCTGATTACCACGGCACCCACGGTTATCTACGAAGTGCTGGATACAAAAGGGGAAGTGTTTAAAATTGATAACCCGGCCAGTTTGCCACCGGTTACCCAGATTGAAGAGGTCCGTGAACCGATTATTGAGGCCAATATCCTGGTGCCACAGGAACACCTGGGCAGCGTCATTACCCTGTGTATAGAAAAACGCGGTGTGCAAAAGCACATGGAGTATCTCGGCAAGCAGGTGTCACTGACGTACGAGCTGCCCATGAGTGAAATAGTGCTGGATTTCTTTGACCGGCTCAAATCCGTCAGTCGTGGTTATGCATCTTTTGACTATCACTTTTTACGTTTTCAGGCGGCGCCGCTGATAAAGCTGGATGTGCTGATCAACAGTGAACGGGTGGATGCCCTGTCCTCGATAGTGCACCGGGATGTGTCACAGTCGCGCGGCCGTTCCCTGACAGTAAAGATGAAAGAACTGATCCCGAGGCAAATGTATGATGTAGCCATCCAGGCTGCAATCGGGGGTCAGATTATCGCCCGCACCACGGTAAAGGCATTACGCAAGAATGTTACGGCAAAATGCTATGGCGGTGACATCTCGCGAAAACGCAAGCTGCTGGAGAAGCAGAAGGCTGGTAAGAAGCGCATGAAGCAGTTTGGCA
>DAOWLL010000443.1 GCA_030641945.1 Gammaproteobacteria bacterium
ATCCATGTTTGCATAAATATACTATGGCTTATTAATTGGGTTGATACAGGATGGTCACTTCAGCACTGCGGCTGCCAAAGATTCTGCTATTTAACGAATTAATGCCACGCTCGCGGAACAAAAACAGCCTTATTTCACAGTTACTGCTAATCGGGTTGACCGGTTCAAGCTGCGCAAAAAAATCTTCATTGATTGCGCCCGCGCTTAATTGCTCTAACAGCTCCTGCAGCAATGCCCGTGCTTCACCGATAATAAACTCAAATTCCGGGGGGATATCAGCGGTTATGTCATAGATGAGCTGATCAATGCCGATGGTTACGTTGCCATCCATATCATCAGTACCGGCTGGCAAAACGACTTCAGTACCATAGGTCTCGACTTTAACACCGTTATCACAGCTTATAGCCGAACGTACTGCGATCATATCTGCGCCCGGATCCCAGGTCAGCGTGAATGTGTCGTTGATACTGGTAAATAACGTGTTTTCCTGTGGCGCTGTAATAACCGGCACGGGCGGTAGCGTAATGTTCGCTGAAGCGCCCACCAGTTCACCGGGGCCCGGATCGATGTTGAATAATTCAGTCGGGTACCAGCGGGACTCTGTAACCGCCAAATTATCATGCACGATGGAGATGGTGATGGTGATATCCGACAGGTTCGTCGCATTAGGCAGGTTGGCCGTATAGGTGCCGACATAGAAGCCACGCTTCAGTAATAACACACTTTCGGCACTGGTCGCGGCCTCGAAGGCATCGCCACCGACCAGGTTAATGGGAACGCCGTCATCGAACACGGCTGCGGCCACCTGTACTTCCTCTTCATCGGCGTGCTGGTTGGCGCCGACAGCCGCAAAAAAGCCGGTTGCCGGCACGCCTGGCAGGCTGTTATCTACTTCAAAATCACATGCTGTTATCACAACGGCAGCAAGCACACACAAACTGTAATTAAGTAATTTCATCATAATGATAGATCCATTAACGAAAACAGATTATATGGAAGTTGTTGAAACTTCCGGCGTGTGTGATATATGACATATTACAGCATTTTCTATGATCGAAAAAGATCTCTCAATTCAGATTCTGCGGCCGTAATATCTGGATCACGATGTAATCAGCCTTTCTAGTGTACAGTATTGGGAAACGCTGGAAACGCATATGAAACAAAGGAATCGGGCTGAAGACAGGCCGCAAAGCTAACCATTTAAATTTATGACAAGGCGAGCCTTATGAACAGTTCATTAGAAAAATTTCTTCATTTCATCGGTGTGGTGCCTGGCTACATCAGTCATCACGAACGCATCATTTCAACCGTCGGTGGCTTTTTTGGCATATTCGGGATCATTATCGTCAGTGTATACGCAGTCGGCGAGCAGGGTGCTGCCATGATTGTCGCCTCCATGGGCGCTTCGGCAGTGCTGTTATTCGCCGTACCGCATGGTGCCCTGGCTCAGCCCTGGAACCTGTTCTGCGGCCACCTTGTATCCGCCGTTGTGGGTGTCACCTGCGCCCGTTATATTCCTGATACCTACGTTGCGGCAGCCGCCAGTGTCGGTCTCGCCATTGGCGCCATGCACTACCTGCGCTGCATTCATCCTCCGGGGGGTGCAACAGCACTCACTGCCGTGCTCGGCGGGCCATCGGTCATCGCGCTGGGTTATGGCTACGTGCTGATGCCCGTACTGATCAATGTACTGGTCATCCTGGTAATTGCCTTTACATTCAATGCATTTTTCAAATGGCGCCGTTATCCACCTGCGCTTGCACCCTGCTACACATCAAAGCAAACCGCGGATGATATCCACCCACCCATTCAACATGCCGACCTTGTCTACGCGTTGAGCCAGCTCGACACCATCGTTGCGGTATCGGAAGAGGACCTGCTGAACATCTATGCCCTGGCCACCGGCGACAAAAATGAGGGGAAGGACAAAAACTAATGGCTGATTGCTTCTATGGCCGGGCTAGCCCACCGCTTGTTTGGTCAAGAGGGCATGGTAGTCCCGATAGTGCAAAGCTACTGGTTTGCATGGTACGCTTTTGATACAGACACCCTGGTGTTCAAAGCGGAGAATCATAGGTCTTCCCAATGACAGCCATAATGCTTGACTCTGAACTCACCTGTCCACACTGCGGTTTTCAGGAAACCTTGAAAATGCCGGAAGACGCTTGCGTTTACTATCACGAGTGCGGGCAGTGCGGGTTCCTGTTAAAGCCGCTCGAGGGTGATTGCTGTGTGTTTTGTTCTTACGGTTCTTATCCGTGCCCACCCATTCAGGTGTCAAAACAAGACAACGACTGTTGCTAGCCCGCATTTCTCACCGGGCCGCTGAAAAATCCGGATAACATCATGATGATAAAACCCGAAGCTCGATGTCAATCAAATACAGGCTGTTCGGCGGAACGCTATTTCGCTCCATGCACATCTGTAGCGCTCCTGAGCGCGCATCTTCCCTCAAACCATAGCTATTGCTATGCTTTTCAG
>DAOWLL010000249.1 GCA_030641945.1 Gammaproteobacteria bacterium
GAATTAGAATTCTTTAGCAGCCCTGTTGCAGGAGAGATAGCGCCCGGCGTGCAGACACCAACACTCCCTTGCTGATTCAAGGCTGACTCAATCTCGCTTACGAGTTCAGCGATCGATTGCAGTATTGCCCGGTAGTCGCCTGCCGGTGTTGGTACGCGCTTGCGCAGTAGTTCTTCGCCACTTTCCGACATGGCAATGCCTTCAATTTTTGTACCGCCAAGGTCAATACCAATACGCATAAAAAATATTAGTCCGCAAATGAACGCGTGTAACGCAAATATTAATAAAGTTTAAATTGCAAAATTGATTGATTATCATGAACATCGAGGTTTTTGCATGCATGAATTGCATATAATTAGCGTGCATTCGCGTTCATTTGCGGACTCAATCTTATCTGTCTGACTGCCAGTATGTTTCTTTTTCACCGGCATTCCTTGTCAGCACCCGCGCCAGCACAAACAACAGATCGGAAAGCCTGTTGATATAAGCGAGTAATTCAGATCCTGTACTTTGCTCTTTATGAAGTGTTACCAGGTTTCTTTCGGCGCGCCTGCACACCGCTCGCGCAACGTGGCATATTGAAGCAGCCTCACCACCGCCTGGAAGAATGAATTCTTTTAGTGGCGGCAGATCTGCATTGTAGTGGTCAAGCTGCTGCTCGAGGTACTCAATATTTTTACCCGTTATCAGTTGCTGAGACAGGCTGATCTCTGCGCCCATGTTGAACAAATCGTGCTGGATCTTGAGTATCAGTTCATTAAGCGCATCATCATCGACTTTAGATGCAAGCAGCCCGATGAAACTATTGAGCTCATCGATGTCACCCTGCGCATGTATCAGGCAGTCATCTTTGCTCACGCGGGCACCATCAGCTTTGCCGGTATCGCCAGCATCACCGGTACGGGTATAAATTTTCGTAAGCCGGTTGCCCATCAATTACAGCACATTGAATACGACATCGACCTGGAATGCTTCAGGCTGGTGCAGATACTCTCTGGCAGACCTGAAGGGCTCGATGCTTTTAACAGCCTTTATTGCAGCCTTGTCGAGACTACGCGTCCGGCTTGAATGAACAAGTCGCGGATGATTGATTGTGCCATCAGGATTAAGCACGAATTCAACCCTTGCCACACCTTCGCGCCGCTGTCTTCTCGCCATATACGGGTATTGTTTGTGCTCGGAGATTTTTGTGTGCAGCAGCTCAATAATCGAGCGGTTATGCAACGCCGCGTTAGTGGAACGGGTTACTGCCTTCTCACCTGAATCGTTATCGATAGTATCCGAGTCTGATGTTGGCACCTTGACCAGCCCCTTCATCGCAGATTTTTCTTTACCATCGACGCTGCCGCTTAGCGCATTTATATTGTCTCTTTGCGGTTGTTCAGCCGGTTTGTTTTGTTGAGATAAAGATGTTGCCTTTCTTGCCGCCTGCTCGGTTTCAGTTTGAGTGGAGATAGTGATCGAGCTCACCAGTTCAATTTCAATACCTTTACCCGTCGCCTGCATCACATCCTGTGTTTGCAGTATGGCAACGGCCAATGAAGCATGCAGCAAAAGCGAGAATGCCGTACTGACTGAAATGGGTCTGATAGCAGGATTCATACTGTATAGATTATCTGAATTGCCAGGCCGCTGTCAGCATGAAATTAATCTCGGGTGAGGTAAAGAAAGCTTCAGTTGCAGCAAACGTGTTCGGGTCATAACTTAGCTGACCGACATCAGAATACGCCTTGTTGAGCAGGTTATTGATTCTGGCCGTGAAGCTGAAATCCCTGTGGTCGTAGCCGGCCTTTATATTGATGATGCCATAACCGGGCAAACGTCCCAGGACATTATTAAAGTCGCCGCCAAACACCCGGTCACTGATCGCAAACAGTTCTCCGTAGAGCTGCCATTTTTCAGTTAACTGGTAATCGCTGCCCAGCAGTACGGAATGCCTGGCGACCAGAGGTATGTCCTTGCCCGCAAACGCGCCGCTTAACACCTCGGCGTCGGTAAAGGTATAGCTTGCCGAATACCCAAGCTTTTTCGACTGCTGCCAGTAGCCACTGGTGATCACACCCTTGCGACGTGTTTCATCCAGGTTGATATTGGCGAAGTTGACCGGGTCATAAGCGATCTCGTTATCGAGATCCAGCTGGTAGATCAGCAGCTTTGCCGTATCACTGCCCGAAGCCCACTCAACGCCGGTCTCAATGGATACACCCTCCTGCGTTTTCAGGATATTGACTCCGGGAGGTGTTGTAACTGGCAAAGCAGAAGTATATTCATCTACCTTCGCAAATCGGTAGTTCTGGTCGGCGCGAAACAATATTCGCCAGTTTTCATCCGCCTTGATCGCAAAGCCGAATGTGCCAACAGTCACTTCATCATCAATTTGTTGTCCACTGGTAAATGTAAAGCTGTCTCTAAGCTCATTCTCTACTTCTGCATAACGCACACCCAGGGTGATATCCAGTACCTCACTCGCCGGAATCACAGCCTGAGCATAGAGTGAACCTTGCATCTGGTCATTCAGCTGATCACCAAAACCTGATGACAGTTTATAATCACTGTCTACCGCATCAGCACCCAGCGTCAGCATGGTGTTGTTCATCGCAGGCACAAAACCGATGAATCTCGGGGTAAATTCAACAACTTGCCTGTCCTGGGTACCGTCCATCGAAATCAGGCGAAACTCTCCATTGGTGTCCCTGCCGGTGAGTTCTGCTTCCAGGGACCAGTTGTTACTTAGCTGCTGAACAAGGCCGAGACGCGCTATTGCTGTTTTTGCATTGGAAAAATCATCGACATAATTCGGGCTGACCTGCCTGCGATCCTCGATTACCTGGTCGGCAAACAGCGGACCCGGCGTATTGAGTTCTTCATTAATATACTGCAGTTCACCAAACACTGAGCCGGAATCATACTCGTAACCGAGCTTGCCTGATCCATTGAGATAGGAGGCTTCATTATGGTCACGGTAGTTATCACTCTCACGCGCATCAACAGACAGCAGGTAATTAATACCATTATCAAGCGCCTGCGAGGTCATCGCGTGCAACTGCACAGTGTTATAGCTGCCCGCTGACAGTTTCAAAGAATGCCTCAGCGCGCCTGGCTTGCGGGTTATCACGTTGATAACACCGCCAACAGCCTGGTCACCGAACAGCACGCCGGCACTGCCCTGTATGATTTCGATCCGCTCAACATCTTCCAGCGCAATACTGTTCAGGTCCGGCGCGGCAATATCCGGGTTATTCAGCCGGCGGCCATCAACCAGCACCAGCGTGTTCGAACCTGCGGTATCACCAAAGCCGCGCATATCAACGGTGGCACGGCTGCCATCGCCGTACAGGTCGTTAACCTGTACACCGCCCTGACCGCGCAGCACTTCGTTGATGTGGCGTGCACCACTGGCTTCGATCTGTTCGCGTGAAATAACGGTTATGCTGGCAGGCGTTGTCAGCGTGCTCTGCTCTGTGCGCGCGGCACTGACAACAACAGCAGGGATCTCTGTGGCAGCGGATACGACGCCAGGCAGCACAGCCGCCAGCGTGAGTACAGCTGATGAAAATAGTATGTTCAAGGACACCTCCAATAGACTGGAGGCAACAAGGAAAGAACTGGCACCAAGATACTTCGGTGATGTCCTGTACCTTAGCCGCCCGCCGCAACCTGGTTACTGGTAAATGACTACGCGGGCCGGTCTCCGGACTGATGGAAAAGTATCGCAACTGAAAGCTTCCCGTGATCGCTCACAGTGGTGTCATTCAGGCACTTTCCAATCACCGTTGCGGGGGCAGTACTGGATTTACCGAATCATGATTGATCCAGCGCACCAGTTTCCCGATTATCTCTCTAACGAGAGCACCCGGCGTAGTACTGAATCGCGAAGTTTATCCAGAATACAGGTACAATACCACCGGCCTGCAGCCTAAATTCCACGGTTGAACCAATAACAACAATACCGGTCAGATAAATTTAATAATCGGACCTATTAAAATCATAAGTTTATAAGAAGTATGTCTAATCAGGAATCGATTCAGAATCTCAAGAAATTCGTAGAACAACACATCATTGGCCAGGAAGCCCTGGTAGACCGCATGCTGATTGCATTGCTGGCAGACGGCCATTTGC
>DAOWLL010000032.1 GCA_030641945.1 Gammaproteobacteria bacterium
ATTTTCACCTGTAGTTCGTTCTCAATGGATTAATGCGACTTTTCTAATTGCAAGTTTCGGGCCAAGTGTGGCGAAAATAATAAAACTCAATAATTACAATGCAGTTACAGTATTTTTAAGTTTTTATGAACTAAATATACGGGAAGGAAATCAGGGAAAATCGCACAAATACAGTGCGGGTTGCGCCATTGCAGTGCATTGCGGCCATGGTGAAGCGCCAGTGATATCGGTGTATTATGCTATCCATTGTGTAAACGCAGAACTAAACAGGGGGAGGTATGTATGCGTACCATTCTGGTTTTGAACGCCAAAGGCGGTTGTGGCAAGAGCACGATTTCAACCAATCTTGCCAGCTACTATGCCTGGGAAGAAGAAAAAAAAGTTGTGCTGGCAGATTATGATTCGCAGGGCTCCAGCATGGCATGGCTGGAGAGCCGCGGTGAAGAATGGCCGGAAATACAGGGCATCGCCGCATGGAAAGATCCTGTTCGCCCTGCCCGCGATACCGATGTTGTCATCATGGATGCACCGGCACGCGTCCACGGTACTGAATTAACCCAGCTTGTGCGCAAGGCGGAAACGATCCTGTTCCCGGTGCTGCCGTCGCCGATTGATATGCGTGCCGCGACAACATGCATGCAGGAGCTGCAATCATCAGGGCGGGTGCAGCGCGGTGAGGTAAAAATTGGCGTGGTTGCCAACCGTGTGCGCGAGAGCACGATTATCTTCGTTGAGCTGTATGAGTTTCTGCGCAAGCTCAAAGTCCCTTACGTAGCGACACTGCGTGATACTCAGAACTATATCAAGGCAGAAGAGCGTGGTGTGGGTATATACGAAATGGCGCCTTCCCAGGTGTGGCAGGATATCGAAGGCTGGGATCCGCTGGTTAAATGGTTGAACAGTAAGCGCAGTATGCCCTAACCCGCATATTGCACGAAGGCGGACGCAAAATTATCGATAGTGAACGCTCACAAGAAGTTACAGTCAATCAAATGGGTTTTAAGCTGTTGCAGATTGTCCGTGTGGTTTTATGAACAATATTTTTTCAGGAAAAAAATATCGCGCAAGCCACGAAGGGGTGAGTCTCATGGATGAGACGAACAACCTGGCGTCGCAGCTTGACCGATCCCCCTTGATCCATAGCTATGGCTATGAATCCGCGGGCGATCGTCCAACCTGCTTAGCCAGCTTGCCCCTAAAATCCAAATCCTTCATGCAGTATGCGGGCTAACCGGTTTCAAACAAGCTAGACGAGTATTGATTCATGCAACAAAAAGTAAATTCACTCGAGCATATAGAAGCTTCGCAATTGCGCATAGCCTGCGTGCACTCGGGTTCGGAGCGTGCTGAAAAGCATTTCAATGAATTGTCTGCCAATTACACTTTTGTATCGCCGGAAGAAAGTGACGTGATTCTGGCACTGGGCGGTGATGGTTTAATGCTGCATGCGCTCCATACGCATATGAATCTCAAAATACCAATTTACGGTATGAACTGCGGTACGATAGGCTTCTTGATGAATGATTTCAGCACGGAGCAACTGGCTGAAAGAATAATGTCTGCTGATTCGTTTGTACTGCACCCGATTGCAATGAAAGCGATAACGACCGAGGGAAAAGTAGAAGAAGCTCTTGCATTCAATGAGGTCGCCGTCATCAGGGCTTCAGGCCAGTCGGCCAATATCCGTGTTACTGTTGACGATGTGGAGCGGCTGGAAAAGTACATAGGCGATGGCCTGATTGTATCAACGGCTGCCGGCAGTACTGCATATAATCTTTCTGCGCACGGCCCAATCATACCGCTCGGATCCAACCTGCTGGCACTTACACCGGTAAGCCCTTTTCGTCCACGCCGGTGGAAAGGGGCATTGCTGCCTCATACTTGTACTATCACCATGGTGAATCTTGATCCGCAGAAAAGGCCGCTTGTAACGACCGCTGACTTCCGGGATATTCTGAATGTGGTGTCAGTAACTATACGTGAAGACAAGTCACATTCTATACGGATGCTGTTTGATAAAGATCATTCCCTGGAAGAGCGCATAATCCGGGAGCAGTTTACTGCTTGATTCATGATGTTGAGTGCCGAAGAAAATTGATGATAAATAAAAGTCCTGCATCTATCTTTATGTTGCCAGGCATGTTTATTGCCATGCCGGACTATGTGGTTTTTTATTTATGTGGTATTAGGAAATATGTCAATAGCAGTACGTGAGCAAAGACAACTAAGGCGGCTTGAAACGCTTATCGATGTGGTTTTCGGCATCACTGTATGGCGCTTGTTTACGCTGTTACCCCGCCCGGAAGAAAACCCGGAGTGGAATACTCTGCTTGATATGCTTGTCGACAGTGGGCTTAATTTTGCTATAGCCTTGATTGCATTGATTATCGTGATCATCTACTGGATACAGAGCAACCTGCTTTTCAAGTATCTGGTGCGTACAGACAGCTGGCATATTGGGCTTTCCATTGCGCAGCTGTTCTCCCTGCTGCTGTTTCTCTATGCAATACGAGTGGGTATTGGATTCGAAGCAAGCCCGGCTTCACGTGTATTTGAAAGCTCAATGGCCTGCTTGTTGGGTGTGTGTTCATTTGCTGCATGGTACTACGCCTTGCATAAAGGCAAGCTTGTGACAGACGAGCTTGATGCTGATGAAGCCAGATCTATTACAGAGCGCATCAAGGCCGAACCCATTACGGCTGCGATTACCATACCTTTTGCTGCAGGTATGTGGATGTGGGAACTGTCCTGGTTTGTATATCCATTTGTTGTGTATTTATACAAACGCAAGTTTAAATCCGGCTCCTGATTGTATTGATGAATGGTCTTTCTGCAAACAAAATGTTTTACCGCAGAGGCGCGGAGACGCAGAGGTAATTCAAATATTGTGGTTGGCGATTCCGCCTCAGTAGGCCGGGATAAGGCTTTGCCGTTCCCGGCATGTTATGGAATTGCCAGTAATGCATAACTTATGCAGGCACACGTAACTAGATCAAACCAGTCCACACATAAAAAAAGTTTTTCTCTGCGCCTCAGCGTCTCTGCGGTTTAACAATCGTCCCGGATCACGTTTTACTTCATCCAGGCCACAGTCACTGAAGAAATCAGTGACAGCCTGCGATCGCTTTCTGTAGCTGGTTCATGAATAGTAAAAAGCTTAGCCGCAAAACACGCGAAGAATGCAAAAAAGTGTTTTTTGGGTTTAGAGCTGAATATCTAACCTGTTTCGCGTATTTTGCGTTTTTCGCGGCTCATGTTTTCCGTGCGGTTAGCGAAATGAATTCGCCGCTATTAATACCATCGATGGTCCAGCTGCCAACGCGATAGCGCACCAGGCGTAATGTCGGGAAGCCGACAGCAGCGGTCATGCGTCTTACCTGGCGGTTGCGGCCTTCTTTAATGGTTAATTCCAGCCATGAAGTGGGTATGTTTTTGCGTTCACGTATTGGTGGCTCACGTGGCCATAATGAGGCAGGGGCGTCAATGCGTTTTGCTTTGGCCGGGCGTGTTTTGCCGTCCTTGAGTTCAACGCCGATTGTTAAAGCCTGTAGCGCTGCATCGCTGATGTCGTGTTCAACCTGCACCCAGTATGTCTTCTCCATTTTGTTTTTCGGCTCGGTGATTTTATGCTGCAGCTTGCCGTCATCAGTCAGCACCACGAGCCCTTCGCTGTCCCTGTCGAGCCGTCCGGCTGCATAAACATTTTCTTCATCAATATAATCAGCGAGAGTCGGGCGGCCTTGCTTGTCGGTGAACTGGCATAAGACCCCGTAAGGCTTGTTGAACAGAATAATTTTCGACATAGTCAGGTTGCGTAAACATACAGATGTGATTAGCCGCAAAAAACGCAAAGGGCGCGAATCAAAGTAATTGTTTTTGTATTAATACTGAAAAACTTATTATGCGTTGTTCGCGGCTAAATAAATTCTGTAGATCAGGGTAATTGGTTGTAAATGCGACGCATTTATTTGCGGACTCGATCTGCTAAACCGGATGCAAATTGAACCAGCGCTGCCGCCGTCCCGGTCCTGCATTCAGCTGATCAAACATCTTGTGCAAGGCATCTTCATCCACGCCGTGCCAGCGCAGGTCCTGCTTTGGGCCTTTGAATTCAGCATCAGTAACAATAGTGGTCAGCTGTTTTGTCATTGGCAGCATATGCTTATGCTCTTCTACCAGGCGTTGTATGCGTGCGGCACCCCTGAATTTCATTTCAGAAATTTTGTGAATATTTTCAAGAACATGCTCAACACCTGGATACTTTTTCAGCAGGTTTGATGCCATTTTATAGCCGACACCAGGAATGCCGGGAACATTGTCGACGGCGTCGCCTGACAAAGCCAGCAGGTCGGCAATGAGCTCGGGATGTACACCAAATTTTTTTTCAACATCGCGGTAATGCAAAATTTTATCGCGTGCGAAGTCCCACCAGATGTCGCCGGGCCTGATTAATTGAGCAAGATCTTTGTCAGCGCTGATAATCGTGATTGCATAGCCATCATCACGCAGTCGCGTCGCCAGGGTGCCAATGATGTCATCAGCTTCATAGCGGTTGCTTGAATAATCGGCGATACCCGCGGCGCGGCAAAAGTCGCGGCAGGGTTTAAACTGCCTTTTGAGTTCTTCGGGAGCAGGTGGGCGGTTTGCTTTATACTCTGGAAAAATTTCCCTGCGGTAGGAATTGGTTTGTTTTGCATCGAAAGCACAGGCAATATATTCGGGTTGTTCCAGCTGGATCAATTCATGCAGGAATTCGGTAAAACCGTAAACGGCATTCGACGGATTACCGTCGATATCAGTCATGTGCTCGGGATAGACATGCCAGCCCCTGAAGATATATATGCTGGAATCGACCAGATAGGCGCGTTTATTTGATTTATTATTTGCCATTGCGGGCATTTTACGTGACGGCTTATGAAAGTAAATCCATGATTTTAGTCATGCGCCTGGCCGTGAGTGGCATTCACAACGGCCAGCAGCATGGTGCTGGTATACCAGGTCTTTGATAATATTCGATATATGAACAGAAGAAATTTAATCAAGCTGGGACTTTATGGCGCAGGTGCTGTCTGGGCCAACCAGATTGTGGGCAGCAGCCGTGCTGCTCATGACCCTGTTCAGCTGTTACCGGCAGACCGTAACGGCGTACGCCTGCCAAAGGGGTTCAGCTCGCGCATCGTTGCCGAATCGTCCATTTCACCCGTTGGCAGTTGTGAATATGTGTGGCATGCGGCACCCGATGGCGGTGCCTGTTTTGCAGATGAGGCTGGTGGCTGGATTTATGTGTCCAACAGTGAACAGGATGACAATGACGGTGGAGCAGGGGCGCTTCGATTCGACGCAGATGGCAAGCTGATCGATGCCTATTCCGTGCTGCAAGGCACCAGTCTAAACTGTTCCGGTGGCGCCACGCCCTGGGGTAGCTGGCTTTCCTGCGAGGAAATTGACAGCGGCAGGGTGTGGGAGTGCGACCCGCTGGGTGTCGAGGCTGCTGTGGTGAGGCCGGCACTGGGTGTGTTCAAGCACGAGGCGGTGGCCGTCGACTCGCTGAATAGAAAACTATACCTTACAGAAGATCAGGCCGATGGCTGCCTGTACCGTTTTACACCCTTCAATTATCCGGACCTTGCTACGGGCAAGCTTGAAGCCGCACGGGTTATTGACGGCGATACCGGCAAGCTTGAATGGCAGGAAATCAGGGACCCGTTGGCGAGGCGCACCGCGACCCGCTTTCAAACCAATGCCACTAAATTCAGAGGCGGTGAAGGTATTGCCTATTTCGGCGGCAAGGTCTATTTCACGACCAAGGGTGATAATCGTGTCTGGGTGTTTGATATAAACAGCCAGGTTCTGAGTGTTCTTTATGATGACAGCGCCTACATTAATCCTGTGCTGAACGGTGTCGACAACATCACCGTCTCGTCTGACGGCTCACTCTATGTTGCCGAAGATGGTGGAAATATGCAGGTTGTGGTCATTACCAATGATGGAAATATTTATCCGGTCGTCGAGCTGGTAGGGCATAATAATTCCGAAATTGCGGGTGTCGCATTCAGCCCGGATGGCAGCCGCCTGTATTTCAGTTCGCAACGTGGAAAAAGCGGTGATGACCTCGATGGCCTGACTTTTGAAATTCGTGGCCCATTCTAGTTGCGATACGATTAAACTGCTGCTACTAATACTAGTGTAAAATGTTTCTTCAAGTACGGGAAAAATAACAAAATATTAAAATGACCGAATCATCAAAGAAATCCGTCATTGACCTCTCCAAAAAAGGGAGCCGGTTGTTTCGCAAGGGCCAGTTAGAGGACGCAGAAAAGGTTTATCTGGAAGCGTACCAGCTGGATAATTCCAATCCCTATGTGCTGGCCGGGCTGGGTGATGTTTATCGCAAAATGTGCAACTTTGCCGAATCTGCGAAATATTACGATGCTATTCTGAAAGAGGACAACAGGAACCTGTTTGCCCTGCGTGGCGCGGGTGATGCGCGGCGCGGTATGAAGGACCCGCAGCAGGCAATACCATACTGGTTGCGTTATCTTGAAATCAATTCTAAAGACAGCCATGTCATGGTCCGCGTTGCAGATGCGTATCACAAGCTTCACGATGCCGAGAACGCGATTTCGTTTTATGAACATGCACTTGGGGTAAGTACCAACGATCCTTTTGCACTGCTGGGCCTGGGCAATGTCTATTACGCGCAGCATGAAGACACCAAGGCACTGCTCTGTTTTGAAACACTGCTAAAGAATAATTCGCAAAACGTGGTTGTGATGACCATGACAGGTAATATCTATCGCAGACGCAAGGAATTCGATCGTGCAATGGACCATTACCAGAAAGCACTGGAAATTGAAGCGGACAATAACTTTGCCTTATTCGGTATGGGTGACTGCTATCGCGGCAAGATGAACATGGATAAGGCCGTGGAATGGTGGGACAAAATTCTCGAACAAGAACCGGAGAACCAGGCATTGTGGACGCGTGTTGGTGATGCGCTATTAAGCCTGAAAAAGATTGATGATGCGATTGCGCATTATGAAGCCAGTCTCAAAAACGGCGCAGATGTTTTCTCTTACCTTGGTCTTGCGCGCGCACAACATGATCTTGGCGATCTCACCAAAGCACGTGAGTACTGCGAAAAAGCACTGGCGCAAGATGAAACCAACGAACGTGTACTGGAAAGACTGGTCAATATTTGCGAAGACGCAGGTGACTTCCCGGCTGCGGATAAAGCAAGAGAAAAGCTTTCACAAACTAATAACTGATTTCTCGCCCTGGATGCCCGTCAGTTTTTATAATCTGTGCAAACTCTCACCCTAACCAGCATCGTTATTGGCAGTATTGGCGTATTGCTCTGTGTGCTTGGTATCATCAAGCTCACAAAAAGATTGATGATGAGCAGTGTCAGATACGAAATCACGGGCATTGTTTTGCTGACATTGGCCGCCATGCTTTTTCTGGTTTCATCCAATATCCATACCTATGAACGCCTGGTCTTTGAGCAGCCAATCGCCAGTATTGGTTTTCATGAAATTTCAGCTAAACATTTCAGTGTTGAATTAAAAGATCTGGGTTCCGGAGAAAGCTGGTTCTACGAGTTGCGTGGTGATGAATGGCAGCTCGATGCACAAATACTGACCTGGCAAGGCTATGCAAATTTGCTTGGACTGGATTCCTATTATCGACTGCACCGTTTATCCGGCCGTTATACTGACATTAAGGAAGAACGCAGCGCACCACATACCGTGCATGGCCTCGCGGCAGAAGAACGCATCGATCTATGGTCTTATGCAAATGAGTACAGGAACTGGCTGAGCATGGTTGATGCAACCTTTGGCAGTGCTGTATTTTTGCCAATGAATGACGCAGCCCGTTACAGCATCAGTATCAGCCGCAATGGCCTGGTTGCACGACCCGATAATGCAGAAGCACGGGAAGCAGTGAGTAACTGGATCGGTTTCTAGTATTTAGCCCGGAGTTCAGGGTTGCGCCCCACAGGGCGGGCTTTTAAGCGTACATCTTCTGCGTTGCTTGTTATGAGGGCCATGATAATTAGCCCCGGCCCTTCATCGCGAAACATGCCTTGAATCTGTAGGCTTAAATGCCCGCAGAACTTTATGAGAATTAATTAGAGTTGCCCTATATAATACCTGCCTTTTGGATTACCGGAGCGCAGCTTGAGCGCAAAACTACGCAATATCGCCATCATCGCCCACGTCGATCACGGCAAAACCACCCTGGTCGACCAGCTGCTGCGGCAGTCCGGCACGCTGGACAGCCGCAAGACGCCGACAGAACGGGTGCTGGAGTCCAGCGACCTCGAAAAAGAGCGTGGCATCACCATCCTGTCGAAGAACACCGCCATTACCTGGGGCGATTACCATATCAACATCGTGGATACGCCGGGCCATGCCGATTTCGGCGGCGAGGTCGAACGCGTACTGTCGATGGTCGATTCCGTGTTGCTGCTGGTGGATGCTGTCGATGGCCCTATGCCGCAAACCCGCTTTGTCACGCAGAAAGCCTTTGACATGGGTTTCAAGCCCATCGTGGTGATTAACAAGATTGACCGCGATGGCGCCCGTCCCCACTGGGTGCTGGACCAGACTTTTGACCTGTTTGACAACCTCAGTGCAACCGACGAGCAGCTCGATTTCCCGGTGGTCTATGCCTCAGCTATAAACGGCTATGCCTCTCTGGATTCGAGCGTGCGTGAAGGCGACATGAAGCCGTTGTTTGAAACTGTCGTTGAACAGGTGCCGGCACCGGACACCAACGATGAAGGTCCATTTCAGATGCAGATCTCTACGCTGGATTACAACAGCTACGTGGGTGTTATTGGCATCGGCCGCATCAAGCGCGGCAAAGTATCATCGAATACGCAGGTAAAAATCATCGATCGTGAAGGCGCGGTCAGGTCCGGGCGTGTATTGCAGGTACTGGGTTTCCATGGCCTGGAGCGTGTCGAAAAAGCCGAGGGCGAGGCAGGCGATATCATTGCGATTACCGGCATAGACCCGCTGGATATATCCGACACGCTGTGCGATCCGGACAAGGTCGAAGCGATGCCAGCGCTTTCAGTCGATGAACCCACCATTAGTATGACCTTTCAGCCCAACACCTCACCGTTTTCAGGCAAGGATGGCAAGTATGTTACCAGTCGAAATATCTGGGATCGTCTGCAGCAGGAACTGAAACATAATGTAGCGCTTCGGGTGGAGCAACTCGAAGGCGAGCGTTTCCGTGTTTCAGGCCGTGGCGAACTGCATCTTTCTGTATTGATCGAGAACATGCGCCGTGAAGGTTATGAGGTTGCGGTAGGCCGTCCGGAAGTGATTATCCACGAAGTTGATGGTGACAAGCAGGAGCCTTACGAGCAGCTCGCCGTTGACATCGAGGAGCAAAGCCAGGGTGCCGTGATGCAAGCGCTGGGTGAGCGCAAGGCAGAGCTGAAAAATATAGTGCCTGATGGCAAAGGCAGGGTAAGGCTTGACTATATTATTCCTGCGCGTGGTCTCATCGGTTTTCGCACAGATTTTCTAACAATGACATCGGGCACTGGCCTGCTCTACAGCGTGTTTGATCGCTATGGCCCATACCTTAATGTCAGCATTGGTCAACGCAATAATGGTGTATTGATTTCAAACGGACAGGGCAAGGCACTTGGCTATGCGCTGTTTAATTTGCAGGAACGCGGCAAGCTGATGTTGGGCCACGGTGAGGAAGTCTATGAAGGCATGGTTATTGGCATACATTAACGCAACAATGACCTGGTAGTGAATCCGCTGAAGGCCAAGCAGCTGACCAATATTCGTGCTGCCGGAACTGACGAGAACATCATCCTGACACCGCCAATTCGTTTCTCCCTGGAGCAGGCGCTGGAGTTTATAGATGATGATGAACTGGTCGAAGTGACCCCGAACGCAATTCGCGTGCGCAAGAAATTCCTCAAGGAGCATGAACGCAAACGCGCCTCACGCGAAGCAAGCTAGCGAGGGTAGAGGGACGAGAAACAACGCCAGAAATATCGTGGCCCGGATGCAGCAATGCAAGATCCGGGAACGATCGGATATTGAATACGTAAATATCTC
>DAOWLL010000123.1 GCA_030641945.1 Gammaproteobacteria bacterium
TGACTCGGGCCATCTGCATCAGTAAAATGCGCGGTTCGCTGAATTCATAGATACAGGTTCAAGGCAATGAAAAGAACATTTCAACCAAGCCGGATCAAACGCGCTAGAACACATGGTTTTCGTGCGCGCAGTCGTACACTGGGTGGTCGTAAGGTATTGAAGGCGCGCCGCGCAAAAGGCCGCCATCGTCTGGCGCTCTAAAGAGGCCGTAGAATAATGCGCAGGGCGCGCTTGCAAAAGCGTGCCAGGCTGTTAAAGGCCGCTGAGTTTAACCGGGTTTTTGACAAGGCATTGCGCTCGAGTGATCAATACTTCACAGTACTTGTCAGGCCGAATGAAATTGAATTTCCGCGTTTAGGTCTGGCAATTTCAAAAAAAAGGGCAAAACTCGCGGTTACGCGCAACCGGCTCAAAAGAATCATCCGGGAAAGTTTCAGGCAAAAACAGCACGAGTTATGCTGTGCGGATTACATCGTTCTGGCCGGACAAAAAAGCAGCAGCACGAATAACAGCCGCTTGATTCAATCACTGGAACACCACTGGCAGAAACTGAATAAATTATGCGCCAAATCCTGATAGCACTGATAAAACTGTATCGTTATACGATCAGCCCTTATCTGGCACCAAGCTGTCGCTACACACCAACCTGCTCCAGCTACGCGATTGAAGCTGTTGAGCGCTTCGGTATTTTTCGCGGCAGCTGGATGGCTATGCGTCGCGTAAGCCGTTGTCACCCATGGCATTCTGCCGGCTATGATCCCGTACCTGACAATAACAACCTGACCATGACACGAAAGGATCACTGATGGAAAACCAGCGCCTGTTGTTGTATTTCACCCTGTTTTTCATCATCTACCTGCTGTGGGCAGAGTGGCAGATGGATTACGGACAAAAACCAGAACCGGTTGTTACCGAGACTACAACTGCGGCGCCACAGCAGATAACTGAAGTACCGGAAGCGGTCGTCATGCCTGACGAGGCTGCCATAGTCGAAAGCAGGAAGCATGAACTGTCAGACGGCCAGCGTATCAACATTATTACCGATTTACTGGATGTTGAGATAGATACCAGGGGCGGCGATATCAGAAAAGCTGTTTTACGCAACTATTCTAAAACAGCAGAAAACCCTGAAGAAAAGCTGGTGCTGATGTCTGATACGGACATCAATTTTTTCATTGCACAATCGGGGCTTGTTTCAGTCAAGGCAGGCAGCGCACCGACACACAATAGTGTTTACTCTGTAGATAAAACCACTTACCGACTCGCCGAAGGTGAAGACGAGATCAAAGTGCCGCTTTACTGGACGGGTGAAAATGGCGTTCGTGTAAACAAGGTATATACGTTCCGCCGCAACAACTATGTTATAGATCTTGAGCATGTTGTTGAAGCCGGCAATATTGACTGGAGCGGCAGCCAATATATGCAGCTGGTACGTACGCCGCCTGCAGAAGATGATAGCAATGCTTTTATACGTACTTATACCGGCGGCGTAGTTTTCAATGATGAAATCAAATATGAAAAAGTTGATTTTGATGACATTGCTGAACAGAATTTAAAGGCAACAATAGGTGATGGCTGCCTTAATATCAGCAGCAGTCAAAAAGGCTGCGAGTTAACAGGTGGCTGGCTTGCTATGATGCAGCATTATTTTCTTGCTGCGTGGATACCCGAATCGGGTGTTGATAATCTTTTTTACAGCAAGAACCCTTCCAGTACCTATAAATATATCCTGGGTGCACGTTCTCCAGCCCTCAAAATATCTGCTGAAGATACAGGCAGTTTTAATACCAGGCTGGTAATTGGACCCAAACTGCAAAATCAACTGAAAACGATTGCACCCGGCCTCGAGCTAACGGTTGATTACGGCGTACTCACAATAATTGCAAAACCCCTGTTCTGGCTGCTCAATATATTCCATAGCTGGTTTGGTAACTGGGGCTGGGCAATTATATTTCTGACGATTTCTGTAAAAGCGGTCTTCTATAAATTGTCTGAAATGAGTTATCGCTCGATGGCGAAAATGCGCAAGGTTGCGCCACGCATCAAGCAAATGAAAGAACGTTTTGGTGATGATCGTCAGGCTATGAGCAAAGCCATGATGGACATGTACAAGCGTGAAAAGATCAATCCTATGGGTGGATGTTTTCCCATCCTTGTGCAAATGCCGGTATTCATTTCATTGTACTGGGTGTTGCTGGAAAGTGTTGAAATGCGTCATGCACCTTTCATATTATGGATTGATAACCTGTCTGCAAAAGACCCTTATTTTATCTTGCCGGTCATTATGGGTGTTTCAATGTGGATGCAACAGAAGCTTAATCCTGCACCTGTTGATCCCGTACAGCAGAAGATCTTTCAGTACATGCCTTTCGTGTTTACGATCATGTTTGCGTTCTTCCCTTCCGGCCTTGTCCTCTACTGGGTAGTTAACAACATTCTTTCGATTGCACAGCAGTATGTGATTACACGACGCATCGAAAGAGAATAAAAAAACCTTTCAAGTCTATTGATGGATACGATTGCGGCAATTGCAACGCCACCTGGCCAGGGAGGTGTTGGTATTGTTCGTGTATCCGGATCACAGGTTAAAAGTATTGCACAAGCCATTATTGGTCATTGCCCACAACCGCGTGTAGCTGAGTACCTGCCATTTAATGATGCTACAGGCAGTGTTATCGACAAGGGCATTGCGCTGTATTTCAAGCAGCCAAACTCTTTTACCGGAGAAGATGTGCTGGAGTTGCACGGCCATGGCGGCCAGGTCGTTCTTGATCTGTTGCTGCAACAAACAATAAAGCATGGTGCACGAGTTGCACGCGCAGGTGAATTTTCGGAACGCGCATTTATCAATGAGAAGATAGATCTCACACAGGCGGAGGCCATTGCAGATCTTATTGCAGCTGAAAGCGAAGATGCTGCGCGTGCTGCGATACGTTCACTTCAAGGAGAGTTCTCATCTAATATACACACACTGGTTGAGCAGCTTATTCAATTACGCATGTATGTTGAAGCCGCACTTGATTTTCCTGAAGAAGAAATAGATTTTCTTGCTGACAAAAAAATAGCCGATAAATTAAGCGCGATCAGCGCACAGGTTAATATAATATTTGAATCAGCTAAACAGGGCTGTTTGTTAAAAGAAGGTATGTCGGTTGTTATTGCAGGCAAGCCAAACGCGGGTAAATCAAGTTTGCTTAATCAGCTGGCAGAGAGCGAAACCGCCATCGTTACAGACATACCTGGAACAACACGCGATGTGCTGCGCGAGCATATACAAATAGATGGTTTACCGTTGCACATTATTGATACCGCCGGGTTGCGAGAATCAAAAGACCTTATCGAACAGGAAGGTGTGAAGCGGGCATGGAAAGAAATAGAAAAGTGTGATCGATTGCTTTATGTAATCGATTCACAAACAAAAGAAGATATGCCAGAAGATATCTACAGGCAGATACCTGACGAAACCGGCCTCAGTGTTGTTTATAACAAAACAGATTTAAGCGGCGAACAAAACCAGATTATTGAAAAAGATAATTACACGGAGATATACCTGTCAGCAAAAAACGGTGAAGGTATTGATTTGCTAAGACTGCACTTAAAACAATGTATGGGATATGAAAGACATACCGAAGGTCAGTTCATAGCAAGGCGCAGACATATCACTGCAATAAATAATGCATCGAATCATCTAAATACAGCGATAAACTGTTTACACAATAATGCAGGTGAATTGCTGGCGGAAGAACTCAAGCTTGCGCAGCAAGAGTTGTCGAGCATTACCGGTGAATTTACCAGTGATGATTTGCTCGGAAGAATTTTCGCAGATTTTTGTATTGGAAAGTAACTACAGAATTATTCACCACAGAGGATAAAAAAGTTAACAGTGAACAACTAACAGTGAATAGTTGGCAGGGTGGGCTCTGCCCACCAGAAAGTCCCGGTTATTTTCTGGGTTTCTATGATTGCCAAGGTGGGCAGAGCCCACCCTACACACTACCAACAAAATAATTAAAAACTCTGTAGCAGTTCATAGTCGAGCGCTGCCCTTCAGGATAAAAACAGGCCGGGACATTTATCAGGCTTTCAATAGCAGTGCAGTACCGCTCCCCAACAGTAATACACTAATCAACCTGACAAACGTATCCCGGCCAAGAGCAGTGTGTATTTTGCCGCCGAAAAATAAGCCCAACCCGGCGACTGGCACTGCTAAAGCCAGATAGCTGAGCATTTCCACCGTGTAGAAACCTTTCACTGCATAGCCGGCCAGGCGCATTGCACCATCAATCAAAAATATGGCGGCAAAGGTAGCGCGGAAAGAGTTTTTATCAAGATGACGAAGATTGAGATAAATGACGTAAAAAGGACCGCCGGTACCAAACAATGTACCAACAAAGCCACCAAAGAAACCTGATGGTACGGAGATTACCTGGCTTGCCTGACCAAGTTTCATCGGCAGTAACTGGTAAACTGCGAATATAATGATGAATCCACCCAGCGCCAGTGAAAGCATTTCCGGTTTTACCGAATCCATTATATAAAGTGAAACCGCTACCCCGATCAGCGAAAATGGCAGCAGCGGCCAGATTTCTTTCCATTGTATGGATTCACGATTATTCATACCCTGGCTTGCTGAACCGACATAATCGAGAAACACAACCAATGGTACAACGATCGTTAATGGTAAGGTCAAAGCCAGTAGCGGGACAGCGATCAATGCGGATCCAAATCCGGCAATCCCACGTACAAGATAAGCGAAAAATAATACTGAAGCAGGAAACAACAACGATGGTACTGTCGTTGCCAGTCCCCCAAGACTGGTAATTTCAAACATTTGTGTAGCCCGTTTTTTTTGTTATGATTTCAGGCAGCTTGTTTGAAGCGGATTTTTTTATTGCTTCGGAAGTGGTTGCTACCCAGACTTATACGTTAATGATATAAAAAATTAGATCAATAGCTTATGGCACTATGGTTACAATTTGGTTACAAAAAAAACACGATGTTGGGTGTGCTCGATGGGGACACGATAGATATTTATAGCGGTGATATCTTTAATGATCCTCAACCTTCAGGCGAGACTTGCCAGTTAGAAGACGTAGATATACTCATGCCCTGCAAGCCGGGAAAAATGCTCGCATTGTGGAATAACTTTTATTCACGTGCAGAACATGAAGGATGGGACATACCACCCGAGCCGCTCTACTTCGTTAAAACACCCAATTCGTTCAATGCACACTTGCAGCCGATTATTCGACCGCTTTCCTATGACGGTCCGGTTGTCTTTGAAGGTGAGTTGGGTATCGTTATTGGTAAAACCTGTTCACATGTTTCTGAAATCGATGCCGCTGATCATATATTTGGTTATACCTGTATCAACGATGTTACCGCTAAAGAAATTTTGAGGCGTGATCCATCTTTCCCGCAATGGACGCGTGCAAAGGGATTCGACAGCTTTGGCGTTTTCGGGCCTTACATAGCAACCGGCCTTGAAGTGGATACGCTTGTAGTTCAATCTCGCTTGGACGGTGAGTTGTTGCAGGATTATCCGGTGACAGACATGGTGTTCAGGCCACACAAACTGGTCAGTATGATCTCTCAGGACATTACGCTCGAACCTGGTGATGTGATTGCCTGCGGCACCGGTTTGGATGCTGCCTATATGGGGGATGGCCAGATTATCGAAATCAGTATTGAAGGCATTGGTGTTCTCAGTAATACCATGACCTCATAAAGCATACCTGTCAGCGGTCAGCGTTAAGGCTGCTAGCCCGCATTTCTCACCAGGATTTCGGATTCAGGTGCATCTGTAGTGTTTCTGAGTGCACGTCTGGACTGAAAAGCATAGCAATAGCTATGGTTTGAGGGAAGATGCGCGCTCAGGAGCGCTACAGATGTGCATGGAGCGAAATAGTGTTCCGCCGAACAGACTGTATTTGATTGAAATCGAGCTTCGGGTTTTATCATCATGATGTTATCCGGATTTTTCAGCGGCCTGGTGAGAAA
>DAOWLL010000016.1 GCA_030641945.1 Gammaproteobacteria bacterium
CCCTACATCTATTCGCTGTTCGCTATGCGTCGTTTTTTTATGCTTTCGGTGGGCGGAGCCCACCCTACTATCTATTTGCTGTTTGATATGTGTCGTTTACTGCTTTCGGTGGGCAGAGCCCACCCTACTTATTCCTTTATAAGAATCTTCGCTTACTTTACGTAGGGTGGGCTCTGCCCACCATTTCTCTAACCAACCCAGACTCGGGCATTGCGGAACAACCGCATCCACGGTGCATCTTCACCCCATTCATCCGGGTGCCATGAGTTTTGCACTGTTCTGAAAACACGTTCCGGATGCGGCATCATGATGGTTGCCCTTCCATCATCAGTCGTAAAACCGCTCAGACCTTCAGCTGATCCATTTGGATTGAGTGGATATGTTTCTGTGGCATTGCCTTCGTGATCAACATATCTGAGTGAGGTGTTAAGCGTTTCAGGCTTATCGCCCTGTTTGAATTCAACACGCCCTTCTCCGTGTGCAACAGCGATCGGCATTCTTGAGCCCTGCATGCCTGCAAGCAGGACAGATGGCGAGTCCATGACTTCAACCAGGCTGAAGCGTGCTTCGAACTGTTCGGAGTTGTTACGCACAAAATGTGGCCAGTGTTCAGCGCCGGGAATCAGTGATTTCAGATTGGCCATCATCTGGCAGCCGTTGCAAACACCCAGGCTGAAGGTGTCACCACGGCTGAAGAACGCAGCGAATGTGTCACGCGCACGGCTGTTGAACAGAATGGTTTTTGCCCAGCCCTCACCTGCGCCCAGCACATCACCGTAAGAGAAACCGCCACAGGCAGCCAGGCCCTTGAAATCATCAAGCTGCATGCCGTGTTCAATGATATCGCTCATGTGCACATCGATGGTGTCAAAACCTGCACGATCAAAGGCAGCGGCCATTTCGAGTTGCCCATTGACGCCCTGTTCACGCAGAATTGCCATCCTCGGGCGGGTTGCAGCAGATATATAAGGTGCAGAAATATTTTCGGCAGAATCAAAACTCAGTTGAATGTTAATACCATGATCATGCGCTGTGATGGCGTCAAACTCCTGCTGAGCACATACAGGGTTGTCTCTTAATGCCTGGATACGAGAACTGGTTTCACTCCATGCTTGTTGCAGTTCATCTCTAGTGGCTGCAAACACGGTATATACGCCCCTGGTCATACTGATGTGGCTGTTTGCAGTTACACTGCCAATCGTGTGTGTACACGCACTGAGCTTGTGTGCTGACAGAATACTGTTGACCTGATCAGCGTCCGCAGACCTTATTTGAACAACGCCACCCAGTTCTTCGTTGAATAATACGGCTACGTCATCGGCTGCGAGTGAATCGAGTTGAATTTCCAGGCCGCAGTGACCGGCAAAAGCCATCTCACACAGGCAGGCAAAGAGACCGCCATCAGAACGGTCATGCCATGCAAGCAACAGGCCTTCGCGGTTTAATTGCTGCAGTGCAGAGAAAAACGATTTGAATTGCTCAACATCATCAAGATCCGGTGGCTCATCACCAATCTGCTTGCAGGTTTGTGCCAGTACTGAAGCGCCCATCCTGTTACTGCCGTTGCCAAGGTCGATCAGCAGTAATTCAGTCGCGCCTTTGTCTGTACGCAGCAGAGGTGTCAAAGTACGCCTGACATCTGCGACGGGCGCGAATGCCGTAATGATTAATGACAGTGGTGCGGTGACAGATCTTTGTGCACCATCCTGCTCCCACACGGTCTTCATCGACATCGAATCCTTGCCAACAGGGATAGCAATACCAAGTTGCGGGCATAACTCCATACCAACGGTTTTTACCGTATCGTAAAGTTTTGCATCTTCACCGGGGTGCCCGGCTGGCGCCATCCAGTTGGCAGAAAGTTTGATATCGGAGAGATTTTCGATATCAGCTGCTGCGATATTTGTCAGCGCTTCAGCGATAGCCATGCGGCCCGAAGCAGGTGCATCGAGCAACGCGATCGGCGTGCGTTCGCCCACGGCCATGGCTTCACCGCTGTAACCTTCATAGGAACAGGTTGTAACGGCAACATCTGCAACCGGAACCTGCCAGGGGCCGACCATCTGGTCACGTACCACCATACCGGTTACGCTTCTGTCGCCGATGGTGATCAGAAATGATTTGTCAGCCACTGATGGCGTGCGCAGCACATTGAAGGCGGCCTGCTCGACATCGATGCTCGAAGTATCGAAAGCTTTTTGCTGCACGTCGATGCGCTGAACATCGCGCAGCATTTTTGGCGGCTTGCCCAGCAGCACATCAAGCGGCATATCCACCGGCTTATTGTTGAAGTGATTGTCGTGTACGGTTAATTGCAGTTGCTCCGTGGTTTCACCGAGAAGGGCATAAGGGCAACGTTCGCGCTCGCATAATGCCTTGAAGTTATCGAGCTTGTCAGGGTCAACGGCGATGACATAACGTTCCTGCGATTCATTGCACCAGATTTGCATCGGTGTCATACCGGGCTCGTCATTGTGTACTTCACGCAGTTCAAATTCAGCACCGCGGCCGCCATCGTAAACCAGTTCAGGCAAGGCGTTGGAGAGTCCGCCGGCGCCAACGTCATGCACCGACAGGATCGGATTCTCATCGCCCTGCATCCAGCAGCCATCGATGACTTCCTGGCAGCGGCGCTCGATTTCGGGGTTGCCGCGTTGCACAGAGGCGAAATCCAGGTCTTCCGCACTGGCGCCGCTAGCCATGGACGAGGCTGCGCCGCCGCCCAGGCCAATCAACATGACCGGGCCACCCAGGACAACAACCGGTGTAGCAACCGGCAGGCTCAGTTTTTCAACATGCTGTTCACGAATATTGCCGTAGCCGCCCGCCAGCATGATGGGTTTGTGATAACCGCGCACTTCCTCACCGTCCGCTGAAGGTACAGTTTCTTCAAAGGTACGGAAGTAGCCCGCAATGTTTGGCCGGCCGAATTCGTTGTTGAATGCGGCTGCTCCAATCGGACCTTCGATCATGATATCGAGCGCAGAGACGATGCGGCCCGGCTTGCCGTGGTCTGTTTCCCAGGGCAGTGCATAGTTAGGAATGTTCAGGTTCGAGACCGAGAACCCGCACAGGCCTACTTTCGGCTTGGAGCCCCTGCCCGTCGCGCCTTCATCGCGTATTTCACCACCGGATCCGGTGGCCGCACCCGGGAAAGGAGAAATCGCTGTGGGGTGGTTGTGCGTCTCCACTTTCATCAGCATGGCGATGTGTTCATCGCTGTAAATATAGCGATTGTCGGCATCGGTCATGAAGCGCCTGCCGTGGTGTGAGCTGATCACCGCCGAGTTGTCGCTGTAGGCGCTGAGCACGTTTTCTGGATGCTTGTCGTGCGTGTTGCGGATCATCTTGAACAGCGAGGTGTCCTGCTTCTCGCCGTCAATGATCCAGTCGGCATTGAAAATTTTGTGGCGACAGTGTTCTGAATTGGCCTGCGCAAACATCATCAGTTCGGCATCGCCGGGATTGCGCTTGATCGAAGTGAAATAATCGACCAGGTAGTCGATTTCATCAGGCGACAGTGCCAGCCCCATTTCGCGGTTTGCACGAACCAGCGCATCCGTGCCGCCGTTGATAACATCGACTGTTTCACCCGGCATGGCTTCGGCATGAGAGAACAATATCGATGCATCTTCGTAGCTTTTCAGCACCATTTCAGTCATGCGATCGTGCAACGCGTGTTTAATGTTATCAAGCTCAGAATTGCTGAATTGATGACCATCCTTGCTTCCCACATTGTAGGCAATAGCGCGCTCCAGGCGAAGAATCTTGCTCAGGCCGCAGTTATGGGCAATATCGGTCGATTTTGAAGACCATGGTGAAATGGTGCCGGCGCGAGGGGTAACCAGGAACAGCTCGCCTTCACAGCTGTCATCACGCATCGCAGGCCCATACTCGAGGAGCTTGTGCAGAACTTCGGCCTCTTCTGTCGTCAATTCACCGTCAATATCGGCGAAATGAATATAATGCGAGGCGACGCAGCCGACAGAGGCTACTTGTTGTTGAATCTCAGTGAGTAATTTTTCCAGGCGGAATCTGGACAGCGCGGGAGATCCTGTAAAAAACTGCATTCTTGCGATGCCTTGTCGGTGGGGAGGAAGGCGTGGATTTTAAAGCAAACCAGACATAGATAAAACCTTCTGCTTGCGCTATGTCTGATGTTTATTGCTGTGAAAGCCAGTATGGTGAAAACACCATTTGAGGAACTTATAGCACGGCTTTCAGTCACAGTGTACAATTGAGACTGGCTTGACCAGCCAATAATCTTCGGGGGTGACACGGCTTCGACGTGGGTAGTGAAACCGGAGGTGCATGCCGAGGTGCGATGACCTCGTAAATCCAACCGCAAAACATATAGTTGCCAACGACGACAACTACGCTTTAGCAGCTTAATAACCTGCGTAAAGCCCTCGGCCTGATGCGTTCCTGTACGCTCAGTTAACCGGGGTCGCTAATACAGGATCGCGATGAAGCATGTCCGGTGTGGATTCGTTAAAACTTATCCGGAATCGCCATCAGTCTTCCCTGCCCGTCGGGTAGCTGCTGGTTAAACTTAATGACGTGGATAAGCATGTAGAGCCAAAGGCAGAAGACTTGCGGACGCGGGTTCGATTCCCGCCACCTCCACCAACAACAAAGCTCCTGGCTTCTGGCCAGGGGCTTTTTTTGTTTTCATATGTAAAAGCCCATTAGAGCAAGTACATCCGTATCTTCGAACCTACAAGGTCAGGCGTTCTGAACTGTTACTGATAAACCAAATTACGTTTTCTTGTAGCAGCGCGCAATTTAATTAAAAAGTTCTTTAGCGACTTGAGCAGCAAATCCCGTTTGCTCTATACATTCCACATGATTATTTTCCAAAGCTTCTTTAAATTTTGGCCCAAATCTTCCGGCAATAACTTTAGTCACATGCAAATTAATTAACATATTCGCCACATCTGGGCCCACGTGGGTAGCATTGCTTGCATAAGTGTTTTCAAGTATCTCACTCAGATCCCCATCTGCATCGAAAATTAAAAAAAACAATGCGCGAGCACCCTGAGAACTGATCCTTGAAGAAGAGTTGTTATCTTCTGTTGCAATAGCTATTTTCATATCAATATTCCTTCTAGTGTCTAATTAGCCTTTGTAGTGATACAAATAACTGCAAAACTACATTGTAACTGTTAGCTCAAGTCGCGATTATTTCATAGCACCTTGCTGGTCACCTCGATGCCTGGATCATCGGGACTTGTATGAATGCTGAATCCAAGTTTTCCAACTAACTTCAACATATTATGGTTGGTGGCCAGAATTTCACCATCCATTACCTTGATGCCGCGCTGGCGAGCGGCTTCAATCAATGCGGTCATCAAGTGTGAACCGATACCCTTATGTTGCCATTTATCTGCAACCACCAATGCGAATTCACAGCTTTTCCCATCGGGGTTCATGACATAACGGGCTACCCCCAATTCTGTTTCCTCGTCAGGACGCTCTAGAACAGCGATTAATGCGAGTTCACGGTTATAGTCTAATTGCGTGAAGCGCACCAGCATCTGTTGAGTCAATTCATTAAGCCCTTGCATGAAACGGAAATATTTGGACTGGGGTGAAAGATGTCGAACAAAACTCTGTTCGATCGATGCATCTTCTGGACGTATTGGGCGGATTTTGATGTTTGTACCATCTGCCAGTTGCCACAGGGAAACTAGATGGTTTGGATAGGGATGAATTGCCATATGGCCATAGCGCTCCAGCGATGGTGCGCGATGACCGACCACAATGCGAGCATCCAGTGCCATAACACCGTTTTCGTCGGCGATCAGAGGGTTAATATCCAGTGCCTTGATTTCTGGCAGTTCACAAACCATTTCAGAGACGCGACGCAGCACCTGCACTAACGTATCCATCTTTACCGCCGGCATATTCCGGAAGGCGCCAAGCAGATGTGCGACGTGGGTCTGGCTGATCATCTGTTCTGCAAGAAAAGTGTTCAATGGTGGTAGCGCAACAGCGCGATCCCGTATTACTTCCACCTGGATACCACCGGCACCGAAAGTAATAGCAGGACCGAATACCGGGTCTCGGATCACACCGACAAGAAGTTCTCGGCCGTGTGTTGGCGTGTACATTTGCTCGACGGTTACACCTTCAATCTTTGCATCGGGATATTTGTTGTGAACTTCCTCTAATAGTTCATGATAGGTGCTGCGTATGGCATGGGCGTTGCCGATGTTCAGTCTGACACCTCCAACATCGGATTTATGACTGATATCTGGCGAATTGATTTTCATCGCCACTGGAAAGTCCATCGACTCTGCTGCAACCAGTGCATCATTAGCTGAATGACATTCGATACTCTGTGTGACAGGTATGGCGAAGGCATGCAGCAGTGCCTTGGATTCCGTAATAGTCAGTACTGTCCTCTTTTTCGCAAGCACGCTCTCAATGATCAAACGTGCACCATCGACATCAGGTTCACTGCGTGTTACCAGTGGGCCAGGCACTTGCATTAGTAACTGCTGGTTATGATAGTAACTGGCTAGATAAGCGAAGGCTTCAACGGAAGATTCGGGATTGGGAAAGCAGGGCAAGTGGTGTTGCGAAAAGAGCTTGTTCGCTGCCTCGACTTGCTGCTCGCCCATCCAGCAGGCCAATACTGGTTTTGCATTGACTTGCTGGGCGTCAATCACGGCCTGTGCGCATGCCACCGTATCGGTCATGGCCTGTGCGGAAAGCATGACCAGAACACCATCCACATCCCGATCGACCAGACAGGCATCGACCGCAGCTTTATACCGCTCCGGTGAAGCATCACCCAGTAGATCGATGGGATTCGCATGTGACCACTGAGCTGGAAGGCTCCTGTTAAGTTGCGCAAGTGTGTCTTCTGACAGGGAAGCTATGGTAACGCCAAGATCAATAGCACGGTCGGTGGCCATGACACCCAGGCCACCGCCGTTAGTCACAATCGCAAGTCGGTTGCCGCTTACCCTATACTGGGTTGCCAGTAACTGAGCTGCGGCAAACAATTGCTCGATCGTCATCGCGCGAACCACACCGGCGCGTTGCAGGGCTGCGTTGAAGACATCATCTGCACCGACCATGGCGCCAGTATGGGTAACGGCGGCACGAGATCCTTCAATATGCCGGCCCGCTTTGATGACAACAACGGGCTTCATTCGGGCTGCAATGCGTAGCCCGCTCATAAAACTACGCGCATCGCGTACGCCTTCCACATATAAAAGAATGCTGCGCGTTTGCGAATCTTGTGCCAGATAATCCAGGGTATCGCCGAAATTGATATCCGCAGCATCGCCCAGTGAGACGATGGCAGAAAAACCTACGTCGTGGGCAGCAGCCCAGTCGAGGATTGCAGTGCACAGGGCACCTGATTGGGAGACCAAAGCGAGTTGTCCCGGCTGAGCAGTATTCTTGCTGAAGGTAGCATTTATGCCTGCCACGGGACGAATTAGGCCGAGGCAATTGGGCCCAAGAATGCGCATTTGATACTGGCGGACGGCTTCCAGCACCGCCTTTTTCAAGGCACCACCGCGGCCGTCGCCCTCGCTAAAGTCTGCGGAAATAATAATGGCTGCACGAACTCCGTGTTCGCCGCATGCATGAATGATTTCCGGAACAGTTGATGCTGGGGTGGCGATGACTGCGAGATCGACAGGTTTACCAATAGCTGTAATGGATGGGTAACAGGGCTGGTGATACAGACGTTGGTATTTCGGGTTGATGGCATAGATTGGGCCGGAGAACCCAGCTTTGCGCAGGTTATCGAAAACACGGCCTCCGACAGAATCAAAACGCTTACTGGCGCCGAACACGGCTATTGACTGTGGCGCGAAAAGGCGGTCTAGAAAATGAGTCCCCATATCTGGATATCTGTCAGCCTGTTACTATGATTCGTTACAAGTCCCGGTTGTGACAAGGGCCAATTAAAACTTTATGACTATTTGTATTATTTCACACCCGGATTGTGCTCTGCATGAAATGGGGGCTCATCATCCCGAGAGTCCTGCCCGGTTGAGCGCAATTCAAGACCAGTTACTGTCTTGTGGTCTGGACATTGTTTTGCAGCACCATGATGCACCACTAGCCAGTCGTGAGCAACTGTGCCGGGTACACGACCCTGAGTATGTTGAACATATCTTCCTCAAGGCACCTGAGGAAGGCCAGGCCTGGTTAGATCCGGATACATGCATGAATCCACATTCATTAACCGCAGCTTTGCGCGCAGCAGGTGCAGCGGTGCTTGGTGTCGACCTGGTTATGACAGGACAGACCAATGCAGTCTTTTGTAATGTACGTCCCCCCGGCCATCATGCCGAACGCAACAGAGCAATGGGCTTTTGCATCTTCAACAATATTGCTGTGGGCGCGGCGCACGCACTGCAGGTATACCAGTTGGAGCGAGTGGCCATTGTCGATTTTGATGTGCATCACGGTAACGGGACAGAAGATATCTTTCGAGATGTGCCGGAAATTCTGTTTTGTTCGACGTTTCAGCATCCGTTTTACCCTAATACCGGTACCAATGTCGTACCGGAGCATATCGTCAATGTACCGTTACCAGCAGGGGCTGATGGTCAGGCATTTCGTGCTGCTGTGGAATCCCACTGGCTGCCGAGGCTGGAGGCATTTCAGCCCGAGCTGATTCTTATCTCCGCTGGTTTCGATGCGCATGTTGAGGACGATATGTCCAATCTGTGTCTTGTGGATCAGGACTTTGCCTGGGTGACTCGTGAAATCAAAACCATCGCGGATAAATATGCTAAGGGTAGAATCATCTCAACATTAGAGGGTGGCTACGCTCTCTCTGCACTAGGCCGAAGCGTTGCAGCACATTTAGATGCCCTGTTGGGATAGTTGCTTCTGAATTGGATCAGGATAATAAAAACTGTGGTTGGCAGATAAAAAATTTTACATCTCACTAATGACTCGACCAAATACCTCAACCTGTTTCCAGTCGGTAAATTCTTTTATGGTTTTAGGATCGGTAGGGCCTTTTGTTATCCACATTATCAGACGTATTACCGAACGGTCCCAGAAACTGTATTTCTGATAGTCGATTTTTCCCGCGAAAACGGCCAATTCCCTGGGTTGCCATGGTATCTGCTTAAGGAATTTCTTTAAATATGGATTTGTTTCCGGTTGGCTTTTTTCTGCTTTGCGAGCAACGACATTGACTGAGAAAAAGGCATTGGGCCTGCTTTCCAGTATTGGCTTGTTTCTTTTTATGAATTTGTAAACCTGTGGACTATGTTTGCCATAACGGATGCTTGCGCCAACAACGATCTTATCGAAAAGCGTCAGATCCACATCTGGTTCATCATTAAGTGAAATTATTTCCACCCGATGATTGTGCTGCTCAATCACCTGCTGTAAGCGTTGGCTGATTTTACGGGTATGGCCATCAGTCGTGGAATAGATAATTAGAATCCTGGCCACAATTATAATTCCATGCTTCCTTTGTCTTTGGTTTTACGACACATAAAAGTTATTAAATGGACACCTTCTGTCAGCATAGCTGGCATCCATTATTTCTAATGTTGTTTTGTAATGCATTATTTTATAAAGAGACTAACCAATACAGGCCTTATTAATGTATCGCTAACTGGACAAGCAGCTTCAAACGCCAGGCCAGGTCTGGCGTTGCAAAATGCATGTGTTTAAAGATACTGCTGTTAACGACGGCCATTAACGACGACCACCGCCGCCGCGTGCGCCGCCTCCACCACCCCTGGATGGTCTGGAGCTACTATTTCGCTGGGCACCACGTTGCCGCGCCTGGGAGCTTTTTTCCAATGATCGAGTATTTCCCGAACCTGAAGCATGCTGCTGAGCGGCAAGCTGTTTATTAGTTGATTTCTTGTCCAGACCACCGCTGCCGGAACCCGCTTGTGACGGTTTCTGGCTCGAATCTGGCTTGCTCTGTTCAGGGGACCAGCCATCGCTGGTGCGTTGTTCCCATCCCTGCTCTGTTTTGCGATGGACATTACCATCCTTGTCCGCAAATACATTGTTGGCTCGATTGCTAGCAGCACTGCCTTTTGCGCGGTTGCTGGCACTACCCGTCTGCTTTGACAGACGATCTTTATTCTGCTGACTTCGATAAACATTATTTTGTGCCGCTTTACGTTGGCCTGCACGATAGCCGGACCTGTATCCAGCCCGGTGTCCATGTCGATAGCCACGGTTGTAACCGCGATAACGCCCTGGTCCCCACCAGCCACCGCGATACCAGCCGCCACCGCCGATGGTGAAGGTGAACGGACCACTGCTATAACTCAGGCCGAAACGAAATCCGGTCATGGGATTCCATCGAACATGATAGCCCCAGGTTGATCTACGCGGGTAATACCAGCGGTGATACCAGCCGGGCCAGTAATACCCGGTGCCATAAACGATAGTAGTGTGATAGATATAGGTGCCGGTGTAGCCTGGTGTATAGCCGATGTAGATCACATCATCGTCTACTTTATAGATGCGTACGAAGGTTACATGATAAAGCGGTGAGTCTGGCGGTATGGTATATATTTCATCCGGTACTGAATCAGCAACTGTCCAACTGCCTCCTGCTTTGTCAGACACAAACCAGACAGCTTCATCACAGGCATAGTACTTGTTCTTGACCAGGATGACTGGTGTTTCAGTGTTAACTGCATAGCTAAGACCGATATCCTCGATAGCTTCAAACCTGGGATCACCGTCGTACTCAACCGACAGCTTTGCCTTGTTGCGATCAACCGCCGCAGTCTGCGGAATCTGCGCATCCAGCACCGCCTCTTCAGCAACGTCAGTCCCGGGTACGGCATAGAGAACAGTACCCATTTCCGAATCTTCGGGGATGCTGGAAAAATCATCGGGCAATTCTTCACCCGCTACATACTTCCATGGACCTTCGAGATTGGTGCTTGCAAACCAGCGGCCAGAAAGCAGCACATAATAGTTCTGGTCTTTGATGCTTTTCAGAACATCACTGTCTGTATTGCTGACGTAGAGCAAATCTGTTCCAGTGATAGGCGTAAACTCGGGATCACCGCGTGCAGAGATCAGCTCTGCCGGCTCCGTTTCCACGATAATTTTGGGTGCTGGACCTGGTTCACTGTCATCGTCTGTCTGTTCATCAACTTCAGCTTTTGGCGCTCGTTCGGCCACCTCATCAGGTACAGTCATTACCAGGCGCCAGTCACCTTTAATATCATCAGCCGTGTACCAGATCTTGTCATCGGCATTGAGATAATAGGTTTTTGTAGCAGGCTCGAACAGGATTGTAAAAGGGGTATTGATAACCCGCATAAGATCAGAACCGGATTCTTCCTTCAGACGTGGTTCGCCATCGATTGATATCAGTACGGCAGGCTCATTGATGAAAATAATTTTTGGCGGTTTTGTACTAATACTGTCCGCCATCTCGGCGCGCTTATCTTCACGTTCCAGTGTCGTCATCAACTGGTCCATGGATATTGGAAAATCCCATTTTGGAATTTCCTCTTCCAGCAGATCAATTAACTTTTTAGATTTCTTATCATCTTCAGTTGGAAAGCGTACCCGATTCACAGAAACATCAGTGATATTAGCCATGCGTTCGGCACGGTTTGTATCCAGCTGAGCTTCAAACCAGATAGCGCCATACACTGGCTCTTTAGCCCCTTCCATTTCCACAGCCACGGCTGCACGTCCCTTGAGACGATTACCGTCCAGTGCTTCCGGCTGAGGCTGGTATATCACCACCACGCCATCAGGTAGTACAATCTCGCGTGGCCAACTGCCATTAACCTCTTGTTCTGCCCACGCTGTTGCCATAGACAACAGGTAGACGCAAAACAGCATACCCATCTTGTTAAAGTATTTGCCCATCAATTTATCACCGTGCGGCGGGTCAATAGTGGACCAGCCGGAACTGACCCTCTAGGAATTTACAACGAGCGATGCCCAGGCAAACGCCTCGACTATCCTTCCCTATGGGAAGGTTGCATTGCTTTCATCAAGCGATATTTTATTTATTAGCAGGCTACTGCAATAGAACTGCTCTGATCAGTTCTCAAAGATATTATTGATAGCTTCGAGACCCTCATCAACGACTTCTTTGAGTTCGTCAGGATCATCATCATTATCACATGCCAAAGCCGTGTAAATAGCCAACGACTTTAATGCGCAGGCAATTTTTGCCACTTCTTCGGCTTCGAGTTTCACACCTTCTTTCAACTTCCACATTTCATTACCCATCGTGCATCTCCTGTATTACTAAATAGTTAAGGAGCCTCTGATCAATTATATATTATCTCTGCGAGACCTGAAGCGTGCAGATACAAGGCGCGCTTTGCAGCAAATGGCCTTAGTCCTTTGCAAGAAGTGCAACGCAGTAGATGTGCGCTTCAGGCCTCGCCCTGCGG
>DAOWLL010000319.1 GCA_030641945.1 Gammaproteobacteria bacterium
CCAATAATACCGGCGCACACTGTCATGCCTTCGAACACCTTGTCAGCATAAGATTGCAGCAGTATGCGGTCCTTAAAGGTGCCGGGTTCGCCTTCGTCAGCATTGCATACCACGTAGTGCTGGTCGGCTTCTGCCTGCTTGCAGAAGCGCCATTTCATACCTGTCTTGAAACCGGCACCGCCGCGGCCACGCAGGCCGGATGATTCAATATGTTCAAGCACAGCATCGCCGCCTTGCTCGATCAGCGATCTCAGTGCATCGCCTTCGTTCGTGTCATCGGACAGTAAAATATCACGCCGTTGAATATTGTCTTCAACTTGAAAAAATTCTTTCGGCCACTGCTCGATAGCCGTGTCCGATTCGATCAATTCGGCGATTGTGTTTATCCGGTTTTCATCCAGCCGGGTGATCGTCCAGCCATTAACCAGCATCGCAGGGCCCTGGTCACACATGCCGGTGCACGAAGTGGTATCTACGCTGACACGCCCATCTTCACGAGGGGTTCCGGCGGTAACGCCAAGCTTTGTACAAAGGCTATCCAGCAATTCACGGCTGCCGAGCATGTGGTCCGTTATGCTGTCACTGACCAGCACATCGTAACTGCCACGCGGGGAATCATGCAGGAAGGAATAAAACCCAATCACGCCATGAATGTGCGCTTCGGTCAGCGACAGTTTTTCGGCAAGAAACGTTATCGCCTGCTGTGGAATACAGGAGTATTGATACTGGATTTCGTAGAGATACTGCAACAAATGACCGGCACGGTTATTTGTTGAACCTGTAAGACTGGAAAGAAATTCATCAATGCTCATGCGTAAAATCCCGCCTGATTGACATCAGCAATATACTCATTAGCTCGCCTTGTTTTTTATTATTCTGGCTCTTCGGATTTGATGTATTTTTAGATCAAGAATACAACACTCTTATTGTAGTAGCTAGAATCGAGCTTGCGCACCTATTTTTACTCGGATGAGTTTTTTATGTGTTGATTAGAATCAAACATGAACTGTTAAAGTGCTTCAGCTGCTACTTTTGCACTAAATCGACGCAGAAAGGCAGTTAATAATGAATAGTGAATGGTGAATAGTGAATAGTAATGTCAGCTGTAGGCCGGGATAAGGCTTTGCCGTTCCCGGCAACATTGAATACCGTTCGTCCTGAGCGAGTCGAAGGGCAACGCTTTTAAAACCGATCGCCCTGAGCCTGCCGAAGGGTTATGCGGGCCTACGAACTGTCTGATCAGGTGATGACATCCGCTGCTGTGCGCCCGGTGAATTTTTCTATTTCCGCGATGGTGGATGACAGGCGTATCAGTTCGGCCAGTGATACTTGCGGGTCCTGCTCAAGCTTGTCAGGATTTGTTTCCGGCTGCTCGATATAAACACGCAAGGTGGCGCCTTCGGTGCCGGTGCCGGACAGGCGATAGACGATGCGCGCGCCGTTATCGAACAGTATGCGGATACCCTGGTTGCTGCTGACGCTGTTATCAACGGCATCCGTATAGCTGAAGTCATCAGCAAGCTCGACGGTATAGTCACCGAAGCTTTGTCCGCTGAGTTCGCCGGTGCGTGCACGCAGTTGTTGCATCAATGCATTGGCACCCTCTGTGGCTATGCCTTCGTAATCATGGCGCGTATAGACATCACGGCCATACTGCTGCCAGTGCTCGTGCACGATGTCAGCGACCGGCTGTTTGCGTACTGCCAGTATGTTGAGCCAGAACAATACGGCCCAGAGGCCATCTTTCTCACGTACGTGGTTCGAACCGGTGCCGAAGGACTCTTCACCGCACAGCGTTATCTTGCCGGCATCGAGCAGGTTGCCAAAAAATTTCCATCCGGTGGGTGTTTCATAACAATCAATTCCCAGCGCGGCTGCAACACGGTCAATGGCCTGGCTTGTTGGCATGGAGCGGGCGACGCCAGCGAGGCCCTGTGCATAGCCACTCACATGAGCTGCATTTGCGGCAATAATGGCCAGGCTGTCGCTGGGTGTGACATAGAAATCGCGACCGAGAATCATGTTACGGTCGCCGTCACCATCGGATGCAGCACCAAAGTCGGGTGCATCGTTGCTACTCATTGATGCCACCAGTTCTTTGGCGTGCACGAGGTTCGGGTCGGGATGAGCGCCACCAAAATCCGCTAGTGGTTCACCGCGCAACACCGTGCCTGCAGCTGCACCGAGGCGCTTTTCCAGTATCTCCTGTGCGTAGGGGCCAGTTACCGCGTTCATTGCATCGAAGCGCATGGTAAATGTGCCCGAGGTGAGCAGGGCGCGCATGGCATCAAAATCAAAAAGCTGTTCCATCATGTCTGCGTAATCACTGACCGGATCGATAATTTCGACGCTCATATTGCCGAGTTGCTGCATGCCGATAGTATCGAGATCGATGTCGGCTGCTTCCATTGTCAGGTATTCTGCTATTTCCCGACTCTGGCTATAGATGGCCTCGGTGATTTTTTCAGGTGCCGGGCCGCCGTTGCAGGTGTTGTACTTGATGCCGAAGTCGTCATCCGGGCCGCCCGGGTTATGGCTGGCCGAGAGGATGATACCGCCGAAAGTTTTGTACTTGCGTATCACGCAGGAGGCTGCCGGTGTCGACAGGATGCCGCCACAGCCAACCATGACTTTGCCGAATCCGTTGGCAGCGGCCATTTTCAAAATGATCTGCAGTGCTTCACGGTTGTAATAGCGACCGTCTCCACCAACCACCAGAGTTTTGCCCTGGTAGCCTTCGAGGGCATTGAAAATAGACTGCACGAAGTTAGCCAGGTAATGCGGTGCCTGAAACACTTTAACTTTTTTGCGCAACCCCGAAGTGCCGGGCCGCTGGTCATCGAACGGCGTGGTATTTATAGTCTGGATTTCCATCAGTGTTTATTTACTAAAGATTTATCGCTTTCTGTTCTTAAAAAAATGAATTCACCGCAGAGGCGCAGAGACGCTGAGGAGGAAATTGTATGTTGAGATGTGTTTGATGTAACAGCGTCGACAACAGCTATGGGACGATAACAACCCACTGCATTTCTCTGCGTCTCTGCGTCTCTGCGGTAAAACATGTGCTTGTTATTATTTATTCAATTGTCCACCAGCACACGCCGCTGCAGAAAGTCTTCGTTGGCGGCGACGTGGCCAACCGTACCGCCGATGCGATCAGCGCAATCGAAGACGGGCACCATGCCGCACGCGGCATCGACCGTTTCCTCAATCCGGATGCATACCCAGACACCGAAACACAAGCAGGCACTTGAAGATCAAGGGGATAAACTGACATGAATACCGTTGATGAAATACTCGACTACGCGATCGACCAGGAGCAACAGGCCGCCGACTTCTATGCAAACCTTGCCGGGCGCGCCGAAAAAGCCGGCATGAAAGAGTTGCTGCTTGAATTTGCCGAAGAGGAAAAACGTCACAAGGAGCGTTTGCTTGCGGTAAAAACCGGCGAACGCGAACTGACCCCGGAACAGGAAGTACTGGAC
>DAOWLL010000120.1 GCA_030641945.1 Gammaproteobacteria bacterium
ATTATTCTCGCCACTCGTTCCTCGTCCCTCAGTCCTGTAATAATCGTCAGGCCAGTTTCTTTAACGAATCAAACACATCATCTTTCAGTTTGTAGCCAGCACTTTGCATGGCTTCAAGGATCAGTTCTACTAATTGTATGCGATCATAACGGTCGGAATTCAATACAAGATCGTAGGACAGCGGATCGTCGATGTCGGTTTCATACAACTTCCGGATATACTCAGCGCGTTCCAGGTCGACATCATGTACTTTATGCATTGCATCTTCCAGGCTGATGTTCTCTCTTTCGGCAGCGCGTTCAGCACATATTAGCGGAGTGCCCACAATTCGAACACGAAAAGCTCTCTCGGGGCCAAGGATTAAATTAGCGCCACGGCCGACTATGACACCACCATTAAAGGAGATGGAGAAAACGGTTTTAACCAGGTATTTATAATAATCTTCATACGAGAAGGTGTCTTTGTTAATCAGCGTTTTCCACCAGTGCTCATCTACACGGCTGATGTGTTCATCGAGAACTTTGACAAATTCCTCATCTACATCTGCGCGTCTTGCCACTTCCTGAAGGATATAGCGGTCACAACAGCGAACTTCCAGGGTATCGGCAAGCAGCTGAGCGACTTCACGGCCCAAAGAGCCATAGTTACGGGAGAGTGTTACAACATGGGTTTGTGATTTATCCCATACTTGCTGCGCTTTTGTGGTATCAGGCGCATGTTGTACTTTTAATTGTGCTGCTACCAGAGCTTGTATCAGGCGGTCCGCATTACATCTCATGTTCAGGTTCCTTCACAGGTATTGGCGTTAATTTTAGCATCAATAGCCGCAGCTTTTTTCAGCTGCACCAGGTTCGAACAATTGCACCGCTACCGTGCTCCATAAAGGGACATAGAGAATAAGCAACTTATTGTAAGTTATTGATATACCATGGTTTACACGTTGGCATTAATCCTGCCATTGAGTCATGGTAATAACAAAATATCAGTTCGAGATAGCGCCATGTCAAGCGGAGTCAGTCACAGGAAACTGTCTGATATTGATCTGAGTGATAATGAATTTAATATGAAAACAGGAGAAGGCCTCGTAATTGTAAACTGGGGCACATAATTAGAAGCTTCACTGTTTTTTCTGCTTGCGGGTGCGCATGCGTACCATGAAGTTCTGTCAAATGAACTGAAATATCGCCTTTGATAGGCAATTTGATGCGGATATGTGAAAATGCTCGTGCAATTGAAATTGACAAACATATCCAATGAGCAAGACAGCTACCTGTTCAATTATGGTGCACGGAGGAGCCGGTGCACTCGACAACATTAAGGACAATAAGACAGCACTTCGCTATCTAGAGAGTATTCGTAGAATACTGGAGCATGGCCGCGAAATCATGGTGCTGGGTGGCTCAGCGCTACAGGCTGTGGAAGCCTGCGCCAGCCTGCTCGAAGATGACCCGGTGTTTAATGCGGGCTGCGGTTCGGTGCTGAATGAGAACTGCAAGGTCGAAATGGATGCTGCCATCATCGACGGACGCGATCTTTCTGCCGGTGCTGTTGCCGCAGTTGACAATATTGCCAACCCTGTGCAGCTGGCTCGCCTGGTAATGACCGAAAGCGAGCATGTAATGCTGATTTCAGAAGGCGCGATGCGATTCGCTGATCATTGTGGCATGTCGCGTGTGCCGGAAGATTACTTTTTTACACCTGAGCGTATTGAACAGCTTCACCAGGCACGTCAGCAGCATAAGATGATGCTCGACCACGACGATAGCGAAGTGGACAGTGAAGAGCGGAAATATGGCACCATCGGTGCAATTGCGCGCGATCCTGGTGGCAACCTGGCCGCGGCCACGTCCACTGGCGGTATCGTCAACAAGCGCATGGGCAGGGTGGGTGATTCGCCCATCGTCGGCGCCGGTGTGTACGCTGACAATGAAACCTGTGCTGTCTCAGCGACCGGGTTCGGTGAGGATTTTATGCGTTCAGTTATTTCCAAAACGATCTCGGATTTCATATACATGAAAGGCATGGATGCAGTGCAGGCCACTGAAGCCGGTATCCAGTACCTGACACGCAAAGTACGGGGGCGTGGTGGTGTAATCGTGATCGACCAGGACGGCACCTGTTCAAGCGGGTTCACGACGAAAAAAATGATCCATGGCTGGATCGAAAAAGGCGGTGAAGCGAACTGTCGTTTCTGAGTGCAGTTGTTCACGCACCTCGTTTATAATCGATCGCATTCATTTGTTTCGATATTTCCATGAATGCGAACAACAAAGAACTGCCAGAGCTAATCAGGTCATTACTCAAGCCTGATGTGTATGACCATCCAGTAACAGCTATTGAGCTCATTGAGACCCATATCTCCTGGGTTATCCTTACTGGTGAATATGCCTACAAGATAAAAAAACCGATCAATCTCGGGTTCCTGGATTTTTCCACACTGGAAAAACGGCTTTTTTGCTGCAACGAGGAACTGCGGCTTAACAGCCGGTTGGCGGCCGACATTTACCTGGATGTCGTTCCCATATCGGGTACACGGAAACAGCCAGTCTTAAACACTGCTGACGAAGCAATTGAATACGCCATCAAGATGGTCCAGTTTCCACAGCAGACTCAGCTGGATAACATGCTGGCCAATGGTGAACTTGAAATGCAACACATGGATGCCATTGCACACCTGGTGGCAGAGTTTCATGCAAACACTGAGGTCGCAGCCGATGACAGCAGCTATGGCGATCCCGAACATGTGTATCAGCCTGTTGCAGAGAACTTCGTACAGATAAGGCGGCATCTGCATACAAATAAATATGATGAGCAGCTTGTCGAGCTGGAAGCCTGGAGCATAGCAACATTTAATACGTTACGACCGGAATTTGAACAACGCAAACGTGACGGTTTTATTCGCGAATGTCATGGTGACATGCACTTGCGCAACCTGATCTGGTTAAACGATGAGCCGCTTGCTTTTGACTGCCTTGAGTTCAATCCGTCATTGCGCTGGATCGATACCCTGTCCGAAGTCGCATTCCTCGTTATGGATTTGCAGGATAGAAAACAGCCGCAACTTGCACAAAGATTCCTCAATGCCTATCTTGAAAAAAGTGGCGATTATCCGGGGTTGCGTGTATTTAACTTTTACCTGGCATACCGTGCCCTTGTTCGTGCCAAGGTTGATGCTATAAGGGCAGGGCAGCAGGGTGTTGGAGAAGCGGAAAGACGTGAGGCCGAGAACGAATTTTACGCCTACCTGGAACTGGCCCAATCTTATACGCAATATATTAAACCCAGGTTGATTATTACTCGCGGTATGTCAGCGTCGGGAAAAAGCACGCTGACTCAGTTATTACTCGAGGTAACGGCTGCGGTTCGTATTCGTTCAGATGTTGAACGTAAACGCCTGTTTGGAATTCATACTGGCGCTGACAGCAAGGCCGAGATTGATAAAGGTATCTACTCTGTTGAGGCTGGTAAAAAGACTTATGAAAAACTCGGGCTTCTGGCTGAAGCGGTTCTTGACGCCGGAATTACAGTCATTATAGATGCAGCATTTCTCAAGTATGAACAACGAAAGCCGTTCAGGGAGCTTGCAGACAAAAAGGGCATAGCATTTATAATCCTTGAATTTACCGCGTCGGCCGATACGCTGCGTCAGCGCATTAAGGCCAGAACGCATGATGTTTCTGATGCTGATCTGTCGATACTCGAACATCAGCTTGCCACTGCAACACCAGTGCATGAGAGTGAATCGTCCCATTTGATTGAGATCGATACCGAGACGGCATTTGATGCAGCAAGCCTGCTCGAAGAAATAAAGAAGCTATCAGGCAACGATGGTGTATAGATTTGTCTGTGTGGTTTTCATTTACCTGGTTGATGGTGTCAAATTGTTACAGAGAAGATTTACCGCAGAGGCGCAGAGGCGCAGAGAAATTCCGATTGTTTGTAGGAGCGACTTTAGTCGCGAATTGTTGAAATTCGCGACTAAAGTCGCTCCTACGAATACCTGTAATAATCTCCGTGCCCTCAACGCCTCCGCGGTTAATAACAAACGACTGGACTTAACGACACCCTGTTTTCAATTGGCGGTGCGGGTACATTTGATGGTATTTTTATCGACGAATCGCACCAGCCGGGCTGGCTGAAGGCGCCACTTTATTAGAGTAGAGCAAAATCAATATGCAGGAAACAATTACATTACAGACCCACCAGCGTGAAATACTGCTTGATATCACACCCATGGTCGAAGGGCTTGTACAGCAGAGTGGCGTCACATATGGCCTGGTCAATGTCTACGCGCAGGGCGCTACTGCCGCCATTATGATTCAGGAAAACTGGGATGTCAGTGTGCAAACAGACGTGGTCAATTTGCTTCGAAAGATAATACCCAAGGGCGTCTGGCTGCATGATGCTCAGGATGGCAACGGTGATTCACATTTGAAATCCGGTCTTGTAGGTCCTTCTGAAACTTTGCCCATTATCGATGGACGGCTTGGGCTATCGACCTGGCAGAATATCTTCTTTTGTGAGTTTGACGGACCAAGAAGCGACCGGCGTGTTCTATGCACAATCATTTCAGATGAATGATATCAAGCATACCAACACTTCTATAAAACACTTTGTTCGTGAGCATCTGGGTTGTGCCTGCCCTGATGAGGTATTTGATAATATTCGTGTCGTTGACCGCTGCCGTATTTTTGATTTGTCCAATACTGTTTACGAAATAGGCGGGCGTTTACTGGTGGCAGTCATTACTCCATCAGACTGGCATGAGGTTGAAAATAACCTTGCGCAGCTGATTGATGCGGGAAAACAGTTTCGTGATCAACATGGCTATAATCGTTTCCGGCTTGTCATTGCAACAGGAGATACTGATGCGATAGCAAGCCTGCAAGCAGCATTCAGATCCCAGCCAAACGTAGATGAAAAAACACACCTGCATGTGATCAGGCCGGAAGCTATACCGTCCAATGTATCAGCTGAATCTACATAACAAGTACAAGACAGCCAGTAGTACTGTAAGTCACTGGCTGTTATATCAGGATTATGAGCTGGTTTCGGCATTATTTATCCGCTTGCTGGGTATTGTCTACCTGATAGCATTTGCTTCGCTCTGGGTGCAAATCGAAGGACTGGCAGGCAGTAATGGCATCCTGCCGTTGAGTGATTTGCTGGCGCAGGTGATCACCGAGGCGGGTAGTGAACGTTATCTCAGGTTGCCAACTGTGTTCTGGATCAATGACAGTAATATGGCGCTTGTGGGTGCGACTATATACGGATGTATCGTCTCATTGCAGATTGTTTTCAACTGGTGGCAACGCTCAGCCCTGGTTATAGCTTTTATTCTTTATTTATCGCTATTTAACGTCTGCCAGCCTTTTCTGCATTTCCAGTGGGACGGTTTATTGCTGGAGACCGGTTTCCTGGCGATTTTTCTCGGCACACGCTCAAGTATTATCATATGGCTGTTCCGCTGGCTGCTTTTCAAACTGCGCTTCATGTCAGGAATATCAAAGTTGATTAGCGGCGATCCCGCATGGTCTGGACTAACTGCATTAAACACCTATTTCGAAGTTCAACCATTAGCCAATCCATTGGCATGGTACGCGCATCAATTGCCCGAATTCGTGCTGCGTTCAGCGACAGCAGCAACGCTTGTTATCGAAATTCTGGTGCCGTTTATGATGTTCATGCCCAGACGATGGCGCTTTGCTGCAGCATGGATCACGATTTTCTGGCAGCTGCTGATTATTCTTACCAGTAATCATAACTGGATAAACTTGCTGACAATCGCTCTTTGCCTGTTTTTATTCGATGACAGGGCGTTGCGGCGTGTTCTACCAACAAAACTGGAGCCTTCATATCTTGCAGTACTGGCACAGGATAAGTTCGTAACCAGATTTCGCACAGCAGTCATTTCTGCGATGGCGGGGCTTATACTTGTTGTCAGTTTTACGCAGCTGTGGATGCTGTCGACAGGGCAAACTGTTGGCGGCAGATTGGGTAAGATGCTTGAATATATGGACGCGTATCGGGTGGTGAACATGTATCATGTGTTCCCGAC
>DAOWLL010000276.1 GCA_030641945.1 Gammaproteobacteria bacterium
CATAAACTTGTCGATGCAGGCAATGCTCGATGCAGTTAAAGAATTTCCTGGCCTGGAGCATCGTACGCAGTGGGTTGCAGAAATAAACGATGTTAACTGGTTCAATGATTCCAAAGGAACGAACGTTGGTGCAACACTTGCAGCGATTGATGGTCTGCCTGGTAAGCATGTGCTGATTGCGGGTGGCCAGGGTAAGGGGGGCGATTTTTTACCCTTGCGCAATATTGCCGAACAGCGATTACGCGCCGTTGTTCTGCTTGGTGAAGACGCAGAAAAGATAGCACAGGCAATTGATCAGGTAGTGCCCGTTAAGATTGCCAGCGACATGAGTGAGGCAGTACGTATTGCCTCAGAGCTGGCACAGCAGGGTGATAATGTTTTGCTGTCACCTGCCTGTGCAAGTTTTGATATGTTCCAGGGGTTTGCGCATCGCGGCGAAGTGTTCATGAAGGCTGTTGAGGCGTTGCGCTCATGAGTATCACCATTCCAGTATCGAGGGCCGCACCAGCGCTCAATCGCGCAACAGATGGTCAATTGGACAGGCTTGATTCGATATTGTTAATCACCAGTCTTGCGTTACTGGGTATTGGGCTGGTGATGGTAACGTCGGCATCGATCAGTATAGCTGACCGGAACCTGTCATCACCTTTTTATTATTTACAGCGCCAGGCAATATTTATCATGCTTGGCCTGATGGCAGCCTGGCTGGTGTATCAGATACGCCTGGTGCGCTGGGAAAAGTCAGGCATGGCCCTGCTTGGTTTCTCACTGTTTATGTTAATGCTGGTACTGTTGCCAGGCGTGGGTAAAGAGGTCAATGGAAGCACGCGCTGGATCTCACTTGGATTGTTCAACCTGCAGGTGTCAGAAGCGGTCAAGTTGTTCCTTATTATTTATGTGGCGGGATACCTTGTGCGCCATGGCGAAGCTGTCAGGACTTCTATTTGGGGCTTTATTAAACCGATGTTGATGGTTGGCCTGGCTGCCTTGTTGTTGTTGCTGGAGCCGGATTTTGGTGCAACGGTTGTAATCATTGGTACCGTGTTAGGCATGATGTATCTTGGTGGTGTGCGCTTTATGCAATTTGTCTCTTTCCTGGGGTTGTTTGGCGCGGCTGCATTATTGCTTGTGGTGTCATCGCCGTATCGCATGGAGCGATTAACATCATTCATGAATCCATGGGCTGATCCTTTCGACAGCGGTTTCCAGTTGACCCAGTCTTTAATAGCAATAGGAACAGGTGGATGGTTTGGTACCGGTCTTGGCGGCAGTGTGCAGAAGCTGTTTTACCTGCCGGAATCTCACACCGACTTCCTGTTTGCGGTGTTATCGGAAGAACTGGGTTTTGTCGGTGTATGCATGATTATCGCTTTGTATTCGGTTCTGTTCTATCGTGCGATACGCATCGCGTTGCTGGCCGAAAAATGTGGTAACCGTTTTGCTGCTTATCTTGCCTATGGAATCGGTATCTGGCTGGCGATGCAGGCGGTTATCAACATGGGTGTAAACATGGGCATGCTGCCGACCAAGGGACTGACCTTGCCGTTGATGAGTTACGGTGGCAGCAGTTTAATTATTTGCTGTATGGCTATCGGCCTGCTGTTGCGCATTCATTATGAATGTAGTGTGTATACAAATCAGGCGGTTAGCCAGGAAGGCAAGAAGAAGTCCGCACCAGCACGTAAGCGCAGACGGAGGGCCGGCTCATGATGTCAGTCAAGCCGGTATTGATTATGGCGGGTGGTACGGGTGGTCATGTGTTCCCTGCACTTGCCGTTGCAGATGAGCTGCGTTCGCGTGGTGTGCCGATCGTGTGGCTGGGTACACGCAATGGTATCGAAGCGCGCCTGGTCAAGCAGGCTGGTTACCAGATCGAGTGGCTCAGTATTACAGGATTACGCGGCAAGAATGCAGCAACGCTGCTGCTTGCGCCATTTAGATTGATAATGGCATGTGCACAGGCGTTTCGTGTTTTATGGCAAAGAAAACCCAGTGTTGTGCTGGGCATGGGCGGTTTCACTGCAGGTCCTGGCGGACTGATGGCGCGGATGATGCGTCGGCCATTGCTTATCCATGAGCAAAACGCAGTCGCTGGTCTGACCAATCGCATACTTGCGCACCTCGCCAACGAGGTACTGGAGGCTTTCCCTCAAACTTTCAATAAAAAAGCCAGGGCAGTAGGTAATCCGGTACGCAAAGAGATACAGCAGCTGCCTGATCCGAAAATGCGAATTGGCAGTCACACGGGTGCGTTGCGTGTACTGGTGATTGGAGGCAGCCTTGGTGCAGTAAGGCTGAATGAAATTGTGCCTGAGGCGGTGAGCAGGATTGCTGCTGAGGCAAGGCCTGAAATACGTCATCAAACAGGCCTGGCGAACCTTGAAATGACACGGGAGTTTTATCAGCGTCATGATGTTGATGCGCACATAGAAGCCTTTATCGATGATATGGCAGAAGCGTATGGCTGGGCTGACCTGGTGATATGTCGTGCAGGGGCAATGACCGTGTTTGAGCTCGCCGCTGCCGGTGTAGGCTCGATACTGGTGCCCTATCCTCATGCAGTTGATGATCACCAGAGCGCAAACGCAGAGTACCTGGCCAGGGCAGGTGCTGCCATCGTCAGGCAACAGCACGAACTCAGCAGCGAGTGGTTGAGCGACACCATTAACCAGATGACACAGCAGCGCGATACTCTGATTAAGATGGCTACAGCAGCGCGGAGTATGGCTAAGCCGGATGCCGCAAATGAAGTTGCTGACCGCTGTATGCACACAGGGGGGCTGGCATGATTACAGATCATTCAAGCCTGACGCCTTTTATGCAGCGCGTGCGCAAAGTGCATTTTATTGGTGTCGGCGGCGTCGGTATGAGCGGTATAGCCGAGGTAATGAATACCATCGGTTATGAAGTCAGCGGTTCGGATATGAGTGAGGGCGCGGCAACCGAGAAGCTGAAAGCGGCGGGTATAAGGGTATACAAAGGCCATGCTGCAGAAAATGTCCGCGATGTCGATGTCGTCGTTACCTCAAGCGCTATTCCTGCAGATAATCCTGAGATCCAGGTAGCGCGTGCACGCATGATACCGGTTGTGCCGCGAGCAGAAATGCTCGCAGAATTAATGCGCTTCAGTAACGGAATTGCTGTTGCCGGCACACATGGCAAGACCACGACGACATCACTGGTAGCAAGTATTATGGCTGAAGGTGGTTTTGATCCAACCTATGTTATCGGCGGCAAGCTCAACAGTTCTGCGAGTAATGCAAAGCTGGGCAGTGGCCAGTACCTGGTTGCTGAAGCTGATGAAAGTGATGCATCGTTCCTGTACCTGCAGCCTATGCTGGCAGTAGTAACCAATGTGGATGCAGACCATTTGTCGACTTATGGCGGCGACTTCGAGCGCTTGCGAAATGCGTTTGTTGAATTTCTGCATCACTTGCCGTTCTATGGTTTGGCGATTGTATGTGTTGATGATGAAAATGTACGGAAATTACTGCCGAAAATAACACGCCAGGTAATACGTTACGGCATCGAGCAGGATGCCGATATCTGCGCATCTAATATCAGGACATCAGGCTTGCAAAGTATATTCGATGTCATGCTTCCTGATAGCGAAGTTCCCTTGAGTATCACGCTCAATCTTCCTGGACGACATAATGTGTTGAATGCCCTGGCGGCAATTGCAGTTGCCTATGAAATAGGTGTTGACAAGGAGGCAATAAAATCAGCGCTTAAGAATTTTGCCGGTATTGGCAGACGCATGCAGATGTACGGTGAAATCAAAATACCTGCGGGCGTGATAACAATGGTGGATGATTACGGCCACCACCCAACAGAAGTTGCAG
>DAOWLL010000142.1 GCA_030641945.1 Gammaproteobacteria bacterium
ACATTACCGGATTTGCCTACCTGAATATCGAAACGACCTCACTGGAAACCAGACTTGGGCCACAACTGGATGCGGCGACACTACCCGCAGGCTCCGGCACCCTGAATCGCAATCAACGTGCCGCCCTGTTTGTGCGCGGCCAGATCACACTTGAGATCGAAGCAGGCGATATTATTGCCGTTGCATCTACCCAGAATGCACCTGCTGGAGAAAGGCATCTTGGCTTTGCAGTATTAAACGACCATGGGCAGATTGATCCGGCGCACAGCTACAACTGGATGCGTGAGTTTGTAACTGAAGGACAACCTGCGGTTGATCAGTTACTGGAGTTAATCCCTGTCCGCTGGCCGGTCATCGATCCTGCACTTACACCTGCCGAAGCCATCGCCAGCACTCAGAACCAGCTCTATCCCATGTCTGTATTGAATGACATTCGGGTCAGCCAGGGACTGAACGCCGCACAATGGCGAGAAGTGGGCGATAACCAGAAAACCCTATGGCAAGCACGCCTGTTAAAACGCACCGGTCATGCCCCTGCGGACAGTACTGCGGCTATCTTCGAGTTTGATGATGAAGACTGGCAAAATCTTTTTCAGCTGGAAGCCATTACCGAATTTTACAACAACTTTAATGATCCATGGCGCCCCTACCTACCGCGTACAACCGGTGAAAATGTCCCTGGTAATGCGATAACAATTGATTTCACCACTGGTTGGCATGTTGTCATTATTGATGGTTTTGGCGCCAGGGATACCTCCCAGTTAACGGGAACTGCAGCTGTTTCGGAAGGACGCATTATTAAACTGGATAGCGGTGTCGACCTCAGCCGCATCACTACCGGTACTGATCACATTGTCCTTGATACTGATCGGGGCAGACTTACCAAAGAATATCTGATTAACAGTTTTGATAATGAAACCGACACAATGATGTTGGATGGAACACCGGATCTGGTTGACAATAAATCTGAATGGCATATTGATCTTAATAATGGCGGCACACTGCGGGGATTAATGGCAACCGTTGCCAGAGACAGAATCCGTCTTGATATACCACCAGTTCCGGGCGGGGCGATTGATCAGTTATCACGTGTAAATAAACGCTTTGACACCGTATACCTGCCCAATGACCGGATACGCCCCAGTAAAACTTATCGAATTCTCGATATCGATAACGCCAATGACATCATTACAATAGATGGTGAACCGGACTTGGATGGTGGGCAAACCGCATGGCATATCCCCGCCGGGCTCAGTGGTGAGTTACCTGCTCTGGGTTACAACCTCCATGGTGGCCCTCACGCCGCAATCAGAGGTTATGACCACTTCGATGGCGCTTTGTTTGTAATTAAGGATGGTACAGTTTGGGGTACTGATCCATTCAGGTGGAATACTTATAGCAAGCGTAATTACGTTACTGGAAGTCAGAATCTGTCATCAATCAGGGGAAATCAACATTACGATTTTGCCAGTTACCGTTCAGGTAATGATTTTAGGAATTACAGTTTCCTGGTCAGGGATCATGGCGAAGCATATGACGGTGTTCGTGAAAACCGATTCTATTTTGGTCGCGAACACCTGAACACCGATTACTCTGTGACACCTGACTCAGCCCCACCTGCTGCCAACCCAGTTGATGGTGGCCCGGGGAAAACCGATATACGCATACATTTCAGTATCCATAATGGCGCTGGTTGTAGCTCGGCAGGTTGTGTTGTAACTCCTCGGTATTATGCATTTAGACAACTTATGGTTCAGTTATTCCAGGTTGATCATGCAGCGGCACATGGGGGCGTGAATGATGCAGACATGGACCGCGTAGGGAACGCAACCACTCATCCTGCCAGCCAGAATGTCTATAATAATGTTCCACCCGGTTCACTGGTTACCGGAGCACAATGGAATAACCGAATAACAGGAAACCTGTGGATCGTCCGACCGGATGAACGCCCGTTAAGCATGCTGCATTTCACCTTGCGCTGGCCTGATTCCAGACACAATGACAGGGATTTTGCCGGCACACAGATTACACTGAATGTTGATCGCCTGCCCTATTTACATACGACGGAGCCAACCTCATACCAGCAAACCATTACATTGGCAAATACGCCTGAGGCGCAACCACTCAGCCCCGGTGTGCGGCCCGGTGAATTCAACCCCAGACCGGATACAGAGATGACGGCCGGCACATCTTACTATCTGATTATTCCGGAGCATGTCTTTGTCCATGTCACCCAGAGTGAAGCGGCGGCGCCCTGGCGCAGGCGGTTCAGGTTCCACGATGTGGAACCGGGCGCCCACCGGCGTTATGGTCTGCAGGTACGACTTGTCGGCGGCCAGATACGAGTGCCGCCTGATGATGGAGCAGAAGAAGACTGGGGTGACACACGACGTACTTATCGTCGTGTGGCATTAATTCCCTATTTACGTGATGTCGAGACTGCCGACCTGACCGATGACTGGCACAGGGCAACCCGTGACCTGCGCAGGGAGATCGGTGAGTACCCGGACTTTAATGAAGCCGCACTGGAGTTTCATAAACCTCTGGAAGGCGCCAATCTTGCGGCCACCCAGACACAGCACCAGGCCCCGGATGAATTCTACCGTTTCCCCGCCGTCAGCGAACGCAGCTATACCGACTTGTCAGGCCATATTTATCTTGAGCAGTTTTTATGGAAGGACCAGACACTCACCGGGAATACCCCGCCGCAGGTATTACGCTATATGCCCCTGTCGAAACGAACATTCCTAGCGGGTATGGAGGCGCTACGGGCGGCATTCGGCGCCAATGTAGAATTTATTATCAGGACCGGGTTTGTACCGCCAAATAAAATCAACGATAGCCATAATCTGCGCACCGTTAACGGCGAATCAGGTTATCGGGTAAATCTGATCCGGCATATGTTTGGTGATTCCGCTGATATCGATCGTAGCGGGGGTAATCGTTTCAATTTAAGAGCTAATCGTGTTGGAGCAACAGATATCCTGCTGCCCTGGCCGGATACAGCTAACGCACAGGCCTTGCGGGCTCACTTCAGCCATATGCAACTCGAAAGGATTATGTTAAACACAGACCCGAGAACGATTGAGCGACGTTATGTCCTGTATGTGGATCGCAGGGATTATGATATCGGTTTCCCGGCAGGTGTCTATCAATTCAGGATAAATGACATCAGGGCTGTAAACGGTGACCAAACAGTCTTTAATGACTTCACGGCAAGTCATATTGATTACGCAGATATAGTCACTGTCGTACCACAAGGTGGCGCAACACGACCAAATGCATTTTATGATTCAAATTTGAATGCGGCGCCACCTCATGGTCATCCCGTGTTCAATGTTGTGGACCCCAACCCCAATCTCGACGCCCTGTTAACACGTATGGATGGTGCCAATATGTGGGCCACGATAAATCTGGGTTTGAGGAATGTCGGTCACGATGTTGATGTTGAAGCCGTCATCCAGGAAGTTTTTGATACGTTCCGAGCCCATAATTCATTTATTGGCGTCGCTTTTGACCTGGAGTGGTACAACGTGGCCGGGTTGAACGCAACCAATGCAGTACAGAATCTTGCGCGCTGGATCAGAGCAAACCATGCCGGCAAATACCTGTTCCCGATCTGGTTTGGTGCGACCGTGGGACGGTTAAACTGGCCAGCTATCCAGCCTATCTCCGATGTAGTCATTCCAATATATGATGGCGCGCCGGGTACACCATGGGGGAACGCGGTACGAAACACATGGAAAGGTTTTATGTTGAATAACTCAGTACTGGAACATGTTTATGACAGCAACCGGAATATCCGAACTTATGGCCACAATATGTTAATCCCCAGCCATATTCCCAACGCTGACTTTGAAGAGGCGCTAAATTGGCTGGGTCGGACATCACGTTTGTATGGCATTACCAACTTTGCATTCCAGTTTAATAATTATGGACAAAATTACGCGGCCCATAGCGGCCATTTGCAGGATATTCTCGATGAATTACAGGCGTAAATCAAAGATGGATAAATTAACAAATAAAGGGTGGAATCGTTATGGCATTGACTGATCTTGTCACCGGCAATGACTCACCACCGACGGTCCGCAAGCCAGGGGTCGAGATCAGTTTTGCGGCCTCTTCCGGTGGGGGGCTTGCATCTGATCTCACTGCGCTTAACGGTGGCAGTGGCGACCCCTGGAAACGCAGTCTGGTTTCCATCAATTATGCTTCATCCCTGGCACCGTCTGTTGACACAACAAAATTGATAATTGCCAATGATGAACAGGCCCCTGCCGTCGCCATTGGTGATGAGGGAACGATTGCCCTTGGCTATGCAGATAGCTCCATTGATGTCGTCATGACAGCCTGGATTGATCAATTACACCATGATACCCAAAATCTGACTTACATCACTGCAGTGAACGGCGGCGCATCACTAAGTCAATTGCGCATTAATCAAAGTTATGAACAACAAACTGCAGGTGATCTGGTCAGTGATTTATCTAGTCAGGCGGAGGTTAATACCGATGTTATTGAATCCGGTATCGATCTACCCTTTTATGTGATTGATGATCGATACAACGCTTACGAGCATATTCATCGTCTCGCCAGGAAATCCGGTTATATCGCCCATTTCACTACCGAAGGAAAATTATACTTCGGCCCGGAACAATCTGGGCAGGCTGTGCAGACATTCAGTTATGCCAACGACATTCTTGAGGTACAGGTACAGCAAAATAACACCTCTGCAACGGCTGCCACCGTGATCGGTGAAGGTGCTGCCAGCGCAGAAGGCCAGGAAGCCTGGAGCTGGTTGATAAAGGATCCCGGTGCGGTGACCGCCGAAGCCGGTGATGGCAAAGCGCGACTAATCCAGGATGCGGCCTTGCGTAGCAGTGACGCATGCCAAGTTGCGGCGGATGCTGTTGCCGGTCGCACGGCTTCACAAACATTAACCGGCCAAATCCTGACACCCGGCGCACCGGCTGTGGTCGTCGGGAGTACAATCGAAATTACCGATGCACCTACAGAGGAAATGAACGGTGAATTCTTTGTCAGCCGGGTTTCCCATTGCTATTCCAAACAACACGGCTTTACCAGCCTTATCCACTTCAAGCAGGCAGGTGGCTCGGGCGGGGCATTGGGAGGACTGCTATGACTGGACCGATAACACTTTTCGATACCATCCGGCGCATTGTGCAGGAAGAAATTGCACGGACCCGCAGTGCCGAACTGGCTGTCGTTCAGGAACAACATCCCCATGCCGACGATTCAGATAAGGATAACTATGCCTGTACTATTGTCCTGCGCAATTCCGGAATTGTTCTCAAACAGGTGCCCGTCGCCACCCAGCGCATTGGCTTTGCAACCATCCCTGCGGTTGGCGAATTGGTACTGGTGCAGTTCATTGGCGGTGATATCAATGCCCCGATTATCACCGGCCGTCTCTATAACGATGAAGATCGCCCGCCAGTGAATGACGATAAACAAGGGATTATGCATTTGCCATTGGGTGCCGAAGATAGTGATGCCGTGCACATGGAGCTGCTCTCCGGCGACAGTCGTGAACTGGTCTTTAAACTCGGTGATGGACTGGAGCT
>DAOWLL010000533.1 GCA_030641945.1 Gammaproteobacteria bacterium
CATTATAGATCTAAGCATCTTATGAAGAAGCGAACGTCCGCCACCCTTTTCGTACAGTCAAAAACATTAAAAAGCTATTCACCACACAGGCACAGAGAGCACAGAGTTTCACATTGTTAACAGCGCCTACGGCGCAGTTAACAATAAAAAGCTTTTCTCTGTGCTCTCTGTGCCTCTGTGGTGAAATGTTTTTAGGGTTGCATTAAGCGGAAAAGATAATGCTTTGTGCTTAGGATAACGACTAACTCATTACCTGAACAGCGTATCCGCCATTTCCTGAATATGAGTCAATTGCTCGGATAACTGTTCAAACACTTTAGTTGCATCTGCCGGTTGTATTTGCAGGCGTTCCAGTTGGTCTTGCGGAATGGACCAGGGACGACGGCTGTATTGCAATGACTGAATCATGGAAACGGCAAGTCCGATAATGCTGGCAATTTCTCCTGCGGGCGGCTCCCTGTTTTCTTCAACTGCTTGACCGGCCATAGCTTCCACCAGTGGCTCAGGAAAACTCCAGGCCTGACCCAGAAGCAAACCAGCATCATAATGGTCAAAACCAAGAATATATAGTAGTGCGTCGCTCAGATTAAGATCTTCACTTTCCTCAGTCAGCTTAATTGCCAGATTTACTTCTTCTGCCAACTGGTCAGCCAGCAGCAATAACCCCAGGTTATGAAGCAAACCCGCGGTGCGTACTGTAGGCAGCTCTGTTTGTATTGATTTACAGCTTACACTCAACCAGCTGGTAGCATCCGCTGCCAGCAACGAAGTTGTCCAGAAATACTTTGCATTAAAACCCGGGCAACGGTTTGAATCAAAAGGTGCGGCCACAGCAAGTGCAATACTGGTGCTTCTCACAACATTGAAACCTAAACGTGAACACGCCATTTCCAGTGAGGTAATAGGCGTAACCGGACTCGACCAGGACGAATTTGCCACCGCTATGAGACGCGCTGCGATACTGGGAAATTTTTCGATAATTCCTGCCAGCTCTATAAAACCAATAGAATCATCCGTCAGTGTTTTAAACAGAATAGACACACCTGGTGGCAGTACCGGTATCTGTTTAAAGTTCAGTCGTTTAGCTAAATCATTATTCGTTTGCATTACAATCCTCAACCCGACTTCAATACGCTCAGCGCTGTGAAACCTTTACTATTATCTACGTTTACCGACTTAAAATTCTGTTGTGCCAGGCCGGATAATTTTTCAGCCGTTACCGGACGGCTGAATAAATAACCCTGAACAGTTTCACAACCGATACCATACAAGGCAACAGCCTGATCCATGGTTTCTACGCCTTCAGCAATAACCTCATGACCCAGCGAATGAGCAACATTGACTATAGCACCCAGAATGATAGAAGAATCGGGATCATTCAACATGTCAGTAACAAACAGTCTGTCTATTTTCAGGCAGTCGATAGGCAGGTATTTCAGCGAAGCTAGTGATGAATAACCGGTGCCAAAATCATCGATAGCAATCTTCAGACCGATGGCCCTCAAATCATTAAACATGTCTATATTATCGCCCGTTGTCTGCACCACACTTTCTGTCACTTCCAGTTCAAGGTCGGTAGCCTTCCAGCCAGTTTCAGCAAGGATCCTTACCACTGTTGTCGCAAGCGCCGGATCCTGAAAATGTGTTGGTGATATATTCACTGCCATCTGGAATCGGGGCAAGCCCATTTTTTGCCAGACAACTGCCTGGCGACACGCCGTTTCCAGCACCCAGTCGCCCAGCTGTTTTATCAGCCCGATACGTTCTGCCACATGAATAAATTTATCAGGAGCAAGCAATCCCTGCTCCGGATGGTGCCAGCGTATCAGCGCCTCGACCCCCACCATGAAACCTGTTTTGAGCTCCACCTGTGGCTGGTAGTGCAATTCAAACTGGTTGCGCTCTATCGCCAGGCGCAAATCCTGCTCGATTCGCAGGCGGTTTTCCGCCAGCGCGGTGAGTGCCGGCTGGTAAAAAG
>DAOWLL010000374.1 GCA_030641945.1 Gammaproteobacteria bacterium
CAGCAGCCATCTCAGAGATGTAATGCGCCGTAGTTTCGCCTTCGACGGTCGGGTTGGTGGCCAGTATCAGCTCCTTGATATCACCGGTCGCTAGTTTTTGTTCGAGCAACTCCAGTCCAAGCTCTTCAGGACCAATGCCATCCAGTGGCGAAAGATGCCCCATTAAGACAAAGTACTTGCCGCGGTACTCAGCAATATGCTCGATCGCCAGCACATCGGCAGGTGTTTCGACAACACAGAGCGCACTGTTATCACGCGACATACTTTCGCAGATACTGCAGATATCCGTTTCACTTAAAGTGCGGCAGGACTTGCAATGGCCGATGTTCTCAACAGCTTCAATCAAAGCACTGGCCAGATTCTTCGCACCCGACCTGTCACGCTCAAGCAAGTGAAACGCCATGCGCTGCGCCGACTTGGGTCCAACACCAGGAAGTACCTTGAGTGCATCTATCAGTTTCTGTAATAGAGGTGACATGAAGGTAGAAAACTAATAGTCCGCAAATGAACGCGAATAAACGCGAATACTAACCAGGCAAACGTTAGTGTTAAACCAGGATATAACTTTTACCATTCCAGGTAACTCAATATCTCTTGCAACGCTTCTCTGTATAGACCTACTGCTAAACATTACATAAAAACGTGATTTTATTTGCGTTCATTAGCGTTCATTTGCGGACTTAATAATAAATTATTTATTCGCGTTCATTTGCGGACTTAGAATGGTAACTTCATTCCGCCCGGCAAATTCAGTCCTGCGGTTACCCCCGCCATTTTTTCCTGTGTCTGCTGCTCGACGCGACGTACGGCATCATTTACGGCGGCTGCCAGCAGGTCTTCGATCATTTCCTTGTCATCCTGCATCAGGCTGTCATCCAGTGTTACCTTGCGGAGTTCGTGGCGGCCATTCATGACCACTTTTACCATGCCACCACCGGCCTGGCCTTCGACTTCCAGGTTTGCAACTTCTTCTTGCGCTTTCTGCATGTCTTCCTGCATCTTCTGCGCCTGTTTCATCAGGTTGCCCATTGCACCTTTCATAGTTTTACCTCTTATTTATTATCTTCAGCAGTTGGTCGTACCGAACCCGGAATGACTTCTGCATTGAAGGTTTCTTTCATTGCCTGCACGAAACCGTCTTCCTCAATCGACTTTTCAGCCTGCAGCTGGCGTTCATCCTTTTCGCGCGCTTCCACTTGCGCAGGCGTTTCAAAATTGTTGTCCGTGTATGTTTCGATCTCGAGACGAATGTTTGCATCAAAGTATTCGCCCAGTGCCTGTTGCAACCTTTTTTCAGCTTTTGGACTCAGCAGTTGCTTATGGCCTGCACCGAGACCGAGGCGAATGGTATTGCCATCCTGCTCAAGCAGCAGGCAGTTGGCTGCCAGCTGTTTTACCATGCCGCTGACAGCGAGGCCTTCCATAATCTGCCGCCAGTCCTGTGTACCGACACTGCTGCCCTGGCTTTTCGCTTTAGCCGGGGCTGCTGCAGATGATTCTTGCGGTAGCGGTGGCGCCGGTTCCTTAACGGCCTGTTTCGGCGCTGCCGCCTGGGCCTGGGTCGAGGCTTGCTGATAAGAAACTTTTTCATCCGCGCCAGTCGTGACTGCCTGCGCACCCGCCTGTGCCGGCCTGAAAGCAAGCATACGCAACAGCACCATTTCAAAGCCGCCGCGATCGCTCGGCGCCAGCGGCAAATCACGACGCCCGATTAAACCAATCTGGTAAAACAGCTGCAGGTCTTCGGCACTGATTGTATGACATAGTTCCAGCAGCGCTTCACGGTCACTGACATATTCATCCAGTGCTTCCGGCACCGTTTTTGCCAGCATCATGTGATGCAGCTAGCTCAATAGCTCTGCCAGCACACTTTCATAGTCGGGCGTGAACTCCGCGAGTGCAGCGACTTTCTGCAATACGGCTTTGGCATCGCGGCTCAACAACGCTTTCAGGATGTTGAGCACCCGGTCACGCGACACTGTGCCCAGCATATCGCGTACTTCCTGTTCCCTGACCGCGCCAGCCCCAAAAGCCAGTGCCTGGTCGAGCAAACTGAGGCCGTCACGCATACTGCCATCAGCACCTTCGGCCAGCAGCTGCAATGAGATCAAATCATATTCAACTTTTTCCGCGTCGAGAATATGCTGCAGATGCGAAACAATAAGACCGATCGGCAGGCGCTTGAGATTGAACTGCAAACAGCGCGACAGAATCGTGACCGGCAGTTTCTGCGGATCTGTGGTCGCCAGCAGGAATTTCACATGCGGCGGTGGCTCTTCCAGTGTTTTCAATAGAGCGTTAAAACTGTGCCTGGAGAACATGTGTACCTCGTCGATCAGGTACACCTTGTAACGGCCTCGGCTCGGTGCGTACTGTACATTTTCCAGCAACTCGCGGGTGTCATCGACACCGGTGCGCGATGCCGCGTCAACTTCGATTAGATCCACGAAGCGTCCCTCAGCAATTTCCTGGCAGGATGAGCAAGTGCCGCAAGGCCTGGAAGTTACACCGGTTTCACAGTTCAGTGATTTTGCAAAAATACGGGCGATGGTCGTCTTACCGACACCGCGTGTGCCGGTGAACAAATAGGCATGGTGCAGGCGGTCCTGATCGAGGCCATTGACCAGCGCTCGCTGGACATGCTCCTGTCCAACCAGTTCCTCGAAATTACCCGGTCGCCATTTTCTGGCTAGAACTTCATAGCTCATGGAATCTTATTCACCCGCTGTAAAGCTTTTCATTCTAACGCTTGAAGTGGCGAGTGGCGAGGGAAGAGTGGCAAGGAAATAATGTAGCCTGGACGTAACTTAAGTGAAATCCGGGATATGTGTTATCTGAGAGGCCCCGGATTCCGTTTCTCTTCATCCGGGCTACCTGGACCTGCAGGTGTGAGTGGCGAGTGATAAGTGGCAAGGAAGTGGTGTAGCCTGGATGCAGCGCAGCGAAATCCGGGGCCTCTCAGATAACACATATCCCGG
>DAOWLL010000133.1 GCA_030641945.1 Gammaproteobacteria bacterium
ACAGACGCACTGCGGCGTGAATGTGAAGAAGAAATAGGCGCCCGGGTCGAAGTCATTGATCTGCTTTTCGTCGGTGACTATTTCAAGCCAAGGCAAACGAACCCGCCTACAACGCGCCAGTTAGTTGAATTCATCTTTACCTGTAGCGTAGAGCCCGGCTATCAACCCTGCAACGGGCCGCGTCCGGACAAGCATCAGGTGGAAGTGCTGTGGGTTCCTGTTGAGCAACTGGTTGAAATCAATCTTGTACCTGCGGACTATGCAAAGTTGCTGGTGAAACAGAAACAGTCCCGCGTCTATGCCGGGCAATTATTTTGATGCATCATGGATCCGCAGCAAAGCATCAGGCACAACCTCGAATTTCTTCAGACCGAACTGGTTAGCCGGCTTGAGAGTATCAAGATCTACCTGGATGATACCTCGCCTGAAGCAGCTGAAAACATTTTCAAACGCAGTGGCTATATATCAAACCTGAAGCAGCGCATTCATGATGCATGCTACAGGTATATTGCGCAGACTGATAACTCGGATGCACCGGAGGTTCTCCGAGTGCGTGCGATCGACATCATAGCAACAGAGCTTGAGCGTATTGCCGAGCTTGGCGAGGAGTTTGTTCAGCAGTCGTTATACCTTGAAGACCCGGGAAGAAAGAATTTTCCAAGGCTGCTGTCACAGATCGACCTTGTCATCGAAGCCGTCGCAATGGTGCACACAGCGCTGTTCGAGAACGATACACAGGTTGCAACAAAAATTGGCCGTACACAGGCAAGACTGGAACGGAAGTTCAGAAAACTGCTGAAAAAGAATGCAGCCTCACTGCGCGACACTTCGGATGCCGAGAACCTGCTCAGTATATCCTTCACGGCATACTCCATAGAACGAATGGGCGATAGCTTGCTTGTTATCAGCGAAGCAATTATTTCCAGCAACCTCGGCATGGTTATGGATAGCGCCCGGTTTCAGGCAATGCAGGACATCAGCATGATAACGGATAGCGCTAATCCGGAGGAGCTGAAAATCAGGAATGTTGCCGAGACACGTTCGGGTGCAGCTATTTCGAGCATACAGTTGCCAGACGGTGACAGCGGCAGTTACCCGGCCATTTTCAAGCAGGGGCAAACAAAAAAACTCAAGCGTGAACGCAAAGGTGTCGAGAGCTGGCATGATGTATTTCCCGGCCTTGCACCGCAAATCCTTTCGTGGAAGAAAAAAGGTAAATCGGCTTCGTTGTTGATTGAGCATCTGTCTGGCAACACTTTTGAGCAGATAGTGCTGAACGAATCGACCGAGATGCTTCGTGATGTGTTGCAGGAGCTGAAAAACACCCTGTATAGCGTGTGGAGTGAAACGCTGGCGGACAAGCCGGTAGCTGCTGAATTCATGCGCCAGCTCGACAAACGACTCAGCGACGTGTATGCAGTACACCCGGAATTTCAGGACAGTAAGCAGAAAATATGTGGCCACACGATAGCGTCATTTGAAAACCTTGTTGAAATAGCTGCTGAAATAGAAAGCGGCCTACAGGCACCGTTCTCTGTTTACATCCATGGTGATTTCAACATAGATAACCTTATCTATGATGCCAATACCAGGCAGCTCCGATATGTTGACCTGCATCGCTCACGTTACATGGATTACGTGCAGGATGTCTCGGTGTTCATGGTGTCAAATTACCGCTTGCAGGTACTCGATCCGGTGGTGCGACGACGCATTGCCGCTGTTATATACAATTTTTATCGCGTTGCTGCCGAGTTCGCTAAAAACAACAATGACAGCACGTATGAAATACGCCTGGCCTTCGGTCTTGTACGCTCACTGGCAACATCCACCCGCTTTATACTCGACCGCAACCTTGCCCGAGGCATGTTCCTGCGTGCCCGTTACCTGCTGGAGCAGATCGTTAGCCTTGAGCCCGCAGACTATGAAGATTATCGCGTTCCAGTAGAGGAGATATTTTGTGGCTAAACCAAGAATCGGTGTTGTCGGCCTGCCTGGCAAATGGTCAACTGAAACACTGGCGGACGCCGTCGAAGCCAGCACGGGTATGCGGCTTGTCATCGATATGAGCGATGTTGCGCTTGATCTCGACGGGCGCAAACTGCTCTATGGAGAACATGACCTGTGTGAGCTTGACGCAATCATCGTGAAGAAAATAAGCCGCGAATACAGCCCCAACTCGATTGATCGACTTGAGCTGCTGCGTGTGGCCGAGGCAGGCGGTGTGCGCGTATTCAGCCCTGCACTGAGCATGCTGCGCCTGATTGACAGGCTGAGCTGTACTGCAACTATGGCAAATGCAGCTATCCCGATGCCGCCGACATTGATAACGGAAGATACCGTGCAGGCAGAAGCTGCAGTGCAGCGTTACCGCAGTGCGGTGTTCAAGCCCCTGTTTTCCACCAAGGCAAGGGGGATGATCGTTGTCGATGCAGATGATCCCGAACCGGAGCGCATCAGGCAGATAAAAGATTTTCAACGTGACAACCCAATGATGTATATCCAGAAAAAAATGCAGTTACCCGGTCAGGATCTTGGCCTGGTTTTTCTTGGCGGTGAATACCTGGGCGCCTATGCCCGGGTGTCGGAAGGAAAATCGTGGAATACCACCATACATCATGGCGGTCGTTATGCAGCGGCAGAACCGGATGCCAGCTGGGTTGAAATAGCGCAGCGGGCGCAAGGCCTGTTCAACATGGATTACACCACGGTGGACATGGCGGAGACAGAACACGGTCCGATTGTGTTCGAGGTTTCGGCATTCGGCGGTTTTCGTGGTGCCAAAGAAGGGCTGGGAATAAACGTTGCTGAACGCTATGTTGACTATGTACTGAAACAGACGGCTTGATATGAATACTTCGAATAACGATATAAATAACATTGAGCAGATGCTGCTGGGCGATAGCAAGCTGCAGTCATCATCCTTGTGCCTGCAGCTGATGGATTACCGGCTGGCTGTACGCAGCAATTCAGCCGAGTTCATCGAGCGCATGCGTAGTTACTTCTCGCATGTGCTGGTGCCGTCATGTGATGACGTACAGGCCGAACTGATTGCAATAGAACGAGACGCGGTTGAAGCTGGTGTTGAGTTCGTCGACTGGAAACGCGAACCCGGTAAAAGCGGACGCAAAGATGCGATTCATGATTTTGCTGGCGGCAGGCTGGTGAAAAAAGTACGTACCGGTATGGTGTTTCTGCAAAGCAGGCAAAGCCTCATCGCCGCAGGACCCTGTATTGAATATGACAACCAGGTCATCAATTTCATCAATTCGCAGTTCCTTAACTGGCTGCAGAATGATGGCTACCAGCTTTGTCATGCGGCTGCGCTGTCGCGCAACGGTCATGGCCTGGCGATAGCCGGGCTGTCCGGTGGTGGTAAATCTACGCTTATGCTGAACCTGCTGGAAGACGAGGCAACCGCTTATGTAACCAATGACAGGCTGCTGGTGAGCAGGCAGGGCGGAGCCACGCATGCGGTTGGCATCCCCAAGCTGCCGCGCATCAACCCGGGCACGATAGTAAATAATGCGCGCCTGTTCCCACTGATTGATGAAGAATCACGCGGCACCTTGTTGCAGATGCAAAAAAATGAATTATGGAAGCTGGAGCAGAAACATGATGTCGATATCAGTGAGCTTTACGGTGCAGGACGGATCCAGCACGAAACAGTGCTGCATAAATTCCTGGTATTGAACTGGCAGCATGACACGGATGAAGAGCTTCAGGTCGACAGGGTGAATTTGTCGCAGCGCCCGGATCTGCTGTCTGCAATCATGAAACCTTCCGGACCTTTCTACATGAATGCAGCCGGCGTTTTTAACGACGATGATGCAATTCCGGATGCTTCATCCTACCTGGCTGAGCTTGATGATGTGGTGATATACGAGGCCAGTGGCAAAGTGGATTTTGAACGACTGGGTTCAGTGTGTGTTAACGAGCTATTGGCTTGAGTAAACGACATATAAGAGCAGGGCAATTGAGCGGGTAAATATCCAGTGGCACGAGAACTATTGATATTAAGACATGGCAAGGCAGTTAACAAAACAGATGCCGATGATTTCCTCCGTCCAATCACTGACAGGGGCAAGCGCGGTTCGCAGCGTATGGGCGTCTGGCTATGGCAAAAAAATATCAGGCCTGATGTAATCATCAGCTCACCGGCAGAGAGTGCCTACGTCTCAGCACAGAAACTTTGCAAGGCCATGGGTGATGATGCAACTTCAATTATCAGTGACAGGCGCCTGTACAAGGCTGATCTCAAGTCATTGCTGTCAGTGCTCGCTGAAATACCGAAGAAAAAGCAAAGAATATTGCTGGTTGGTCATAATCCCGGGCTTGTAGAGCTGTTGTTATATCTGCTGGGTGGCAAGGCGCCGGTGCCGGATGACGGCAAGCTCTTGCCTACAGCGACGCTGGCGCGACTGGTGATGCCGGCCAGCTGGAAACAGCTCGAGTTTGGCAGTGCTCAGTTGAAATCATTGACCCGGCACGATGACCTGCCAAAAAAGTTTCCTTATCCGGCGCCGGATGGCAAGGAAAAACGGGACCGGCCTGCCTACTATTACCGGCAATCTGCAGTCATACCGTACCGCATGCAAAAGAATAAAATACAGATCATGCTGATAGGTTCGAGCAAGCGCAATCACTGGGTAGTGCCCAAGGGCATCCATGAGCCTGGTTTGTCAGCGCAGAAGTCTGCTGAACGTGAAGCTTATGAAGAAGCGGGTATTAGAGGAACAGTGAGTAAATCCATGTTGGGTGAGTACGAATACGCCAAGTGGGGAGCAAGCTGCAAGGTCAAAGTCTATGCTATGAGTGTCAGGGAAATACTGCCTGACAGTGAATGGGAAGAAACACACCGCGGTAGAAAATGGCTGTCGATCGATGAAGCGCTGAGCTTGATCAAGGAGCAGTCTATGCGGCCGATGATCCAGTCGCTTGTTGAACACATTGAAAGGGATGTGAATTAATGGCAAGAACAATCGCAGCCCTGATTCGCCATGGCGAATACAGTCAGCAGGCGGATACGCCGAGTGCACACCAGCCCTATGCGTTGACAGTGCAGGGTAAAACAGACGTGCACAATGAAGTAGACAGCTTTGCTGTGTTGCTTGATGAGCATTCGTTGGCAATTGCGGACCGGGTCGATAGTTCGAACATGCTGCGGGCCTGGCAGACGGCGATGATATTTGTTGAAAAACTGTATAAACATGAAATGCCAACGCTGCAGATTGACAGTTATGATGCGCTGGCAGAGCGCGCAGTCGGTTCTGTTGCCAACATGACCATCCAGCAGATCGAGAAAATCATTGTTGAAGATCCGCGTTATGAAGAGCCGCCGCAGGACTGGAAATCAAACAGCCATTACTGCCTGCCATTCCAGGGTGCGGAATCGCTGATACAGGCGGGTGTGAGGGTGGCTGAGCACCTGCAGCTGCAAATGCAGAAGCTGCGAGCTGAAGTCAGTGTGGATACAGTCAAGTTGTTTGTTGGACATGGCGCCGCATTTCGTCATGCCGCTTATCATCTCGGTATTCTTGAATTCGAACAACTGGCACAATTCAGTATGTTCCACGCGCGTCCTGTTATGTTCGAATACCTGGATGATGGCAGTTGGCGTCATATCGGCGGAGACTGGAAAATCCGCAACGCCAGCAACGGGCTGGATTGATCGTGAGTCGTCATCACAAGCTGGTGCCAGACTATCATGGTATTGAGCACACCGGTATTCAACTGCCTGATGAAACCCAGCAATGGCTTCAGGGGAG
>DAOWLL010000167.1 GCA_030641945.1 Gammaproteobacteria bacterium
ACTTGTGCAGTATGCCTGGGCCACGGCCACTGCCACTGCAGGGAACAAGGCTTACCTGGTTGAAATCGACGGTGCGATCGGGCCGGTTAGCCAGGAATTGATCGTGCGCGGCATTGACAACGCCGAGGCTGACGCTGCGGTAATGCTGATTCTGCAAATGAACACGCCCGGCGGACTGGACCATTCCATGCGTAAAATCATCCAGGCGATACTCGATGCGCATGTTCCCGTTATTACCTATGTCTCACCGCAGGGCTCGCGCGCGGCCAGCGCAGGCACCTACATTCTTTATGCCAGTCACATCGCCGCGATGGCGCCCGCCACCAACCTCGGAGCGGCAACACCCGTGCAGGTTGGGGGCTTGCCTGCACCACCGACCGATCCAGCCATGGATAAAGGTGAGGAGAAGGGCGGCAACGGAAAAACCAGCATGGAAAGGAAAATTATCAACGATGCTGCTGCCTACATCAAAGGTCTGGCAAAACTCAGGGGGCGTAATGAGGCCTGGGCTGAACTGGCAGTGCGCGATGCGGCCAGCCTCACTGCAGAAGAGGCGCTGGAAAATAATGTCATCGACATAGTTGCCGATGATCTAACAGCGCTGCTCAAACAGCTTGATGGCCGGCAGGTCAATGTTAAAGGTCGCAATATCACACTCGATACCGATGCCTTGATCATTGAACGCATCACACCGGACTGGCGTTCCAGTTTACTGGCCGTTATCACCAATCCGAATATCGCCTACGTACTGATGCTGGTAGGTATCTATGGTCTGATCCTGGAATTCTCCAACCCGGGCATCATACTGCCCGGTGTCGTCGGCACCATCTGCCTGTTGCTCGCGTTGTATGCCTTTCAGGTGCTGCCAATCAACTATGCCGGGCTGGCGCTGCTCGGCATTGGCCTGGCCTTTATCATCTCTGAAATATTTGTCACTAGCGGCGGTATACTGGGTGTAGGTGGCGTGGTTGCATTCACGGTTGGGTCCATTATGCTGTTCGACGATGAATATATCGCCGTGTCGGTACCGTTGATCGGCGGTACTGCCCTGGTGGCAGGTGGATTCATGTTGTGGATCCTTAGACGGTTTTCCATGCTCAGACACAGGCAGGTGGTCAGCGGCGCCGAATACATGATTGGCCGTAGCGGAGAGGTGATCGAGGATTTTACCGGCCGTGGACGGGTGGAGATCGATGGCGAATCCTGGCTGGCTGATACCCGCGTACCCTTGTCCACCGGGCAAAAAATTCGCGTCGACGCCATTGATAAACTGGTTTTAAAAGTTGAACCGGCAGATAAAGCTACCGGGGAGGAATGACCGTGTACATGTTCGAATACCTGGTTCCAGTCATATTGCTGCTCGCCATTATTATCTCTGCAGTACGCATACTGAGAGAATACGAGCGTGGTGTGGTTTTCTTTCTAGGGCGCTTTCAAAAGGTCAAGGGCCCGGGTCTGATTATCGTCATTCCGGTGATTCAAAAAATGGTGCGGGTTGACCTGCGTGTCATCACCTTTGATATTCCTACGCAAGACGTTATATCCCGTGACAACGTTACGGTACACGTCAGTGCTGTACTTTATTTCCGGGTGGTCGACCCGGAACGCGCTATCATCCAGGTCGAACATTATTTCAACGCGACCAGCCAGTTGGCGCAAACCACATTACGCTCCGTGCTGGGCCAGCACGATCTCGATGAAATGCTTTCACAACGTGACAAGTTGAATGTCGATATCCAGAACATTCTTGATGATCAAACTGCATCTTGGGGAATCAAGGTCACCAATGTGGAAATCAAGCACATCGATCTGAATGAGAGCATGATACGCGCCATTGCCAAACAGGCCGAAGCCGAACGCGAACGCCGCGCAAAAATCATTCATGCCGAGGGTGAATTACAGGCATCTGAAAAACTGCTTATGGCTGCGAACGTGATGTCAAAGAATCCGCAAGCTCTGCAATTACGCTATCTGCAGACCTTGAATGACATTTCCAGCGAAAACGCCTCGACGATTATATTCCCGCTACCGATAGAAATTATGAAGGCATTTTCAAAAAAACAGTCTGAACAGGATGAGTAGCAGCCGAGGGAATATATAGAGTACAAATTATAGAGGACAGGCTATGCTTTCTTGTCCTTTTCCTAATCCAATACTATCTGTTACTCTTCGGCACTAGCTTGAAGTTAACATCATCATTACAACCTGAAAGCTTGATAATCGTATTTGATTAGTACCAGGTAACAATAACATTGTCTTCTCCCAGTCTGAGCACTATTGACCTTGTTGTCATCGGGATATATTTTGTCCTGGTGATGTATATCGGCTTGCGCATGGCGAGGCGAACCCATAGCGGTGAGGATCTTTTCCTTGCAGGCCGCAGGCTGGGCTGGATACCCATCGGTTTTTCACTGTTTGCATCCAATATTTCCAGTACCACACTCGTGGGTCTTTCCGGTGCGGCGTATACATGGGGAATTGCAGTTTCCAACTACGAATGGATGGCGGCTTTCGTACTGGTGTTCTTCGCGATCTTCTTTATTCCGTATTATCTCAATGCGAGAATCACAACAGTACCCGAGTTTCTTGAGCGGCGATTTGACCGCAGATCGCGCCTGTACTTCTCAGGCTTGACGCTATTTTCCAACATCGTTATTGACACGGCTGGCACCTTGTTCGCCGGCGCCATGGTGCTGAGGGTGTTCTTTCCTGAACTGGACCTGTTTACAGCTTGTCTTGGACTGGCGCTGGTAGCAGGCCTGTATACGGCAGCAGGTGGTCTCGCGGCCGTGGTTTACACCGATGTACTGCAGGCCGTGGTGCTGCTGGTGGGTGCGTGCATGGTGAGTTATCTGAGTTTTGCCCAGGTCGATTTCTCATGGGCCAACGTAGTGGCAGCTACGCCGCCGCAACAGCTTTCGTTGATGTTGCCGCTGGATGACCCGAACCTGCCGTGGCTGGGTACGCTTGTCGGTGTACCGATACTGGGTTTTTATTTCTGGTGCACCAACCAGTTCATCGTGCAGCGCGTACTGGGTGCACGCAGTATCGCCCATGCTCGCTGGGGCGCCCTGTTCGCCGGTTTTCTGAAACTGCCCGTGCTGTACATCATGGTGCTGCCCGGGGTGATGGCTGGCATGTTCCTGCCGGAACTGGAAAACGGCGATGCGGTCTTTCCCATGCTGGTGACGACATTGCTGCCAGCCGGTTTGGTCGGACTGGTGATGGCAGGGCTGCTGGCCGCGATCATGTCCAGCATCGATTCCACGCTGAATTCCGCATCCGCCCTGTTGACCATGGATTTTCTTCGGCCAGAGCAACGCGGTTGGGCACCTGTAAAAATTGCCTGGGTCGGACGCGTGTTTATCGTGCTGTTCATGTTTCTGGCAGCGATGATTTCGCCGCTGATCGATAATTTCAGCGGGCTGTTTCATTACCTGCAGTCGGCGCTGGCTTACCTGGTATCGCCGGTCGTGGTGATATTCATCCTCGGCCTGTTCTGGCGGCGTGCAACTGCAACGGGTGCATTTGCAGCCCTGCTTGGTGGCCACGCCGTGTCAGCACTTTTGTTTACGCTTTCACTGCTGGAAATCCTGTCGCTTCATTTCACTATCATCGCCGGACTGCTGGCACTGATATCCGCTGTGATTTTCGTGGTTGTCAGTAGTGTCACTGCAGCGCCGCTTGAGCATCAGGTCCAGCAATACACGTTCCATGCTGAAACCATGGAGCGGCAGGCTTCACTCTCATGGTGGCAGGATTATCGTCTTCACAGTCTGGTGCTGGTGCTGCTGGCAACAGCGCTGGTGATCGCGCACTGGTAGGGTGATGCTCCACAGGCTTTAACCCGCTTTATCAATCGGCTCGGTCGTATGCTAATGAATACGCACGTCCTGTCTTTTTAATGGGGCAGTCAAAGCTCAACAATACTGAGCTTAACTGTAAATTCCCGGCGATATCTTTCGCGCCATACAGGCGGTCCCCAACAACCGGGTGGCCTATTGAAGACAGGTGTCTTCGAATTTGATGCTTGCGCCCTGTTTTAATATCAATTATCAGCGTTGTCGTTTGTTCGCGTGCATTAAAGTCTGCTTTTAAAATTACCGATTCAGCTGGTTTGTCATCCAGCGGCTGGTTGATTGTATGCGGCAGTTCGATACTGGTTACATTGCCTTCTACGGTTGCCCGGTATTGTTTTGTAATAGCGTGTTGCTTAAACATCTGCAGAAATGCGGTGGCGGTTTTCTTGTTATGCGCGAGTATGATTAAACCATTGGCAGCGCGGTCCAGGCGGTGCACCAGGAAAGCAGGGCGGCTGGGTTCCAGGTGGTGTTCAGCCCAGCGGTATATGCTGCAGTGGTCACCCCATTTAGTGCCTTGAGAATACATGCCATAGGGTTTGTTCCAGATGCTGTAGTCGCCTTCATCGGCGATAAGAATGGCAGGGTCGGTCGTTTGCGACTGTATTTCGCTGTCATAGTAAAGATGCAGGCTATCGCCCTGTTTTAATTCCTTTTTTGCGCGGCGTATTCGATGGGTGCCGTATTGTGATTCAAGCCAGACAGCGCCATTGGCCATGGCGGTTTTTAATTGCTGTTTACTCAATGGGCTATGTTCAGCCAGCAGCTCAATTGCTGTAACACCGGCTTCGCTTGCCTTGATATGTTTTTCGAATCGTTCCGTCATTTGGGCTCAAACACTGAATTTTATATAGTTAATCAAAAAATTAACCGGGGTCATAGGGGGCATTAATCCTGATAATAAAAACGGGACTTCACCCCATCAAGTGGGTAAAAATTCAAATGATTGCCACAGAGTCACAGAGAACACAGAGGTTTTAGCCGCAAATAACGCGAATGCTTATATTAAAGCTACCATTCTCGTAGGGTGGGTTAGGCGAAAGCCGCAACCCACCAGATTGCATTCATCGCGTGGTGCAATACGCTTCGCTATTGCACCCTACGTCTGTCGGATCCATGATATTAGGTTATTGAACCGCTGGATGCCAGCAAGGAACAGGACATATGTCCACAGATGTACACAGATATTTAGAAACTTAAAAACGCTTTCATCGGTGTTCATCTGCGTTTATCTGTGGACAATTTGTTTTAAATGATTTGCGTGGGGCCGTGTAGCGGCAGGCGGACAAATATTCCCTGTGGGGTCAGGGTGTTAT
>DAOWLL010000262.1 GCA_030641945.1 Gammaproteobacteria bacterium
ACTAAGCATGGATGCTATTGAAACCAACTGGAGACTTGCTGATAACAAGTAAACATTCAAGATACTTGCAGATTATTATGAAACTTACGTGATACTTGCTCATATCAATGAAAAAATCATGATCCTTGCTGATATCAGGGACGAATTGTCCGTTTTAAACGAAGAAGAAACGCCGACGGCTAACACTGAGCAATCTAAAACTACCGTTTATGAGGACGATGAAGCAGATCTATATGATCAAATAAAATATGATCCCTAGTATAAAAGGGGTGGTTCAGCCTGTCCCCTATTACTACTGGTGACATAAAAACATGAAAGGGTTAGCAATTGCTAACCCTTTCAAAGTTTAAGAACTAACAAATTTAATCAGTGATCATGACCGATGCTGCCTGAGAAAAATTCAGGACCAGCACCCTGGGGTGGCTGCACAAATGTCGGATCAGGTGCAGGTACTGGCGCTGGAGCAGCAGGATACTCACCGTCGACTATTTGCGTTGAATCAACCGTTTCAATTCGACCCACACCGAACTCATCTTCAGTTACCGTGGGGTAGACATCAAGATAGCGCCTGAGCATGTGAACCGGATGTACAAACTTGAACGGTGCAATGCGTTTGACCAGTCCCGGGCCAGGTACTTCAGGTGGAACCAGTGTTATTACACTGTTGTAATCATCTGCATCAGCAAGCTCAAAGAACATGTGGTCTGAACCACCGCCGGTACGACACACACGATCGATCGCGTCACCGTGGGCATAGCAGGATGCGAACACATAACGCTTGCTGCCATTCAGTACTGTATCGCCGATGGTAGTTTCAACGATACGTCCACCAGAACTGCTGAAGGGGCGATTATCGAGGTCGATCTTCTGAGTCGTGTTGGCAAGCCCGAGATACCAGCCACCGCGCTGCTGGAATGGATTGCGGTCGAACACTGCACCAAGTATTTCATTCAGGCTTTTTTCAATCGCCTGGCCTGAGAACTCGGCGACATTAACGGCCGGTCCGATCGGAAACCATGTGTACAGGTCACGAAGCGTGATATCAGAGTTGGGTAATACGGCGTTGCCAAAACGAAAGCCGTTGCTCATCGACAGATCAACCCCCGTCCAGTCATTGACGCCACTGCCTGTTACAACACCATCTGAGATAGAGAGGATCGCATCAGCCAGGAAATTGTTGAGGGTGTCTTCCAGGACATGATGCCTCAATAACAGCGTATCAGTGCCAGTGCGCCCGACAATCGTATCCAGATCATTTACCAATTGATGGCCACGCTCCCCGGGTGCACCACAACCTGGTGTGCAGAATGCACCGGGCAAAAACGTGTGACGTTTAACAATACCATCATCACCCGGGATAAAATCTTCTTCGACGGCGGCAACCAGATCAACCATTTCCTGGTTTTCGTCAACTGATTCATCAACGGGTATAGCTTCCCAGTCAAAGTTGACGACTTTGTCGCCACCCATTTCCAGGTCAAGACGGCCGACATACATATCGCGGTTGGTTTCAACAACGATGGTTGCACCACGTGCAAGGCGGCTTATATCTGAACCACTCAACGGTATACCCGGCGTGGTCCTGGTAACAGCATCTGCATCGGCAATCAGCGCACCGGTCGTAACTTCATGAGTATGTGCTGAATACATCACATCAATATCCTTGAAGCTTTGCGCAATCTCGATGTTCTGCGACATGCCCAGCTCTGACTGTACAACAATGAGATCAGCGCCTTTTGCTTTTACCTGCTCGATGATTTCGGGCAGTTCCTCAACACCTTGCGTGAAACGGAGCCCGATATTGAACACATCGGCCTGCTGGGGCACGATGGATGCAGTAATACCGATGACAGCTATCTTGACGCCACTGCGTTCAATAATCTCGTACGGTTTCAGTACGCGCGATCCAATCAGATGTGCCGGTATCGGTGCAGCGTTATACAGGTTGACAGCGACTGAAGGAAAGTTTGCCCTGATAATGCCGGCGCTTTCCTTGCAGTCACTATCTGTACAGCCTATATAGCCCGCCATCACCTGAATATTTGGTGGTATGGGAGGCCTGGGACCAAAACTGGTGAAGCGATGACGGAACACGGCAGGGCCGTAGCCGAAATCCCAGTTTCCTGGTGTAAACACATCGATGTTGAACTTGTTCATCGCGGTCATCATTGCATCACCCACGGTGAACAGGGTCTCAGCACTGCCGTGCGTCAGGTCACCACAAGATAGCAGTACACTGTCGGGATTGTCCCGCCTTATGCCGTCCACCACAGTCTTGAGACGTGCAAGACCACCTGCAACAGCTACATTTCTCTCGGTTCCATCGGGATTTTTCAGCACAGCTGCGTGCGACACCAGGGTGCCGTGCAAATCGCCCATTTCGATAAGAGTAATGTTCCTGTTGCCATCACCAGCGTTGGCATATGTACATGAAGCTGAAAAAGCCAGAGCCATGGCTATTCGCCATAGCTTTTGATTGAATATTGTATTCATCCCTATCCTCCAGAATTTGTCTCAATTTAGTTTTTTAGAGCCGAGTAGATATATAAGAAAACCAGATATATCAGCTATGAATTTATCTAGCGGCAACAAATTAAAAGACGTAACTGGGGTGATAATATTCATTAATAGCTTCTAACAGCTGCTAACCCTGGAAAATTAATAAACCTAGAGGGAAAAAAGGATCAATGAAAAAATAGCAGTGATAGCAGGGTCGGATCTGCGCAACTGTTTGATATCAATGGGAATGACGCACAAGTGGGACAGCAGTGATAGCGTCCCTTTTTATTATGTCTTCAATAGGGGATTTGAAATCCCACGCCTTTGGGCGGCCTGCTTGTCTTTGCCCCTTCTCCTCTAGAGGGGAGAAGGCTGGGATGAGGGGTGATAATCACCGAGCCTGTATCATGAACACTCACCCCAACCCTCTCCCAGTTTTGTGAGAGGGAGACAATCGTATGTTGACTCATATCATCAAAAAAAAACAGAAAATTACGGATGTTAAAATCCGTTGCTGCGAGTGCGTAACGACTCATTCAGGGCTTCCAAAAAACTCTCCCGGTCAACATATTGAATGGTCTGCATTCCGGCGGCCACTGCTGTGACTACATTCTTCTTGCTATCATCGATAAACAATATGGCAGATTGCTGTAAACCAAGGTCAGCCGCCACATCGCTAAAATGAGACGGGTCTCGTTTACCTTTGCCCAGGTAATAGCTGTTGTAGATACGATCAAAGTATTTGTAAAAGTGATCCCTGGCATCAAGTCTATCCAGCCAGTCGGTCTGATCACTGAGAATACCAGTGACATAGCCCTTTGCCTTGAGTTCCTCTACCAGCTCCAGCATCCATGGCCGTATGGCAAAACCATCGAATATCCGCGCTGCCAGATACGAATCGACGCCGCGCAGGCCGGTACGCTCGCGCAGCAGCGACCAGAAATCGGACTCGCTCCCTCTGCCCAGTACGAATCCGCTATCGTAGACGGCCTGCATCCCCTCCGCGGTCATGTTCTCCAACGCTAACCCCTGCTCTTTCGCCAGGGCTTCCAGACCGTTGCTGAATCCTTCTTCGGCCAGCACGCCGCCATAGTCAAATAAAACCGCTTTAATTTCACTCATGGTCTAACCTTTCGTGCCTGCTGTTGTGACGAATATTAGCCCGCATTTCTCACCAGGATTTCGGATTCAGGTGCATCAGTAGTGTTTCTGAGTGCACGTCTGGACTGAAAAGCATAGCAATAGCTATGGTTTGAGGGAAGATGCGTGCTCAGGAGCGCTACAGATGTGCATGGAACGAAATAGCGTCCCGCCAAACAGGCTGTATTTGATTGAAATCGAGCTTCGGGTTTTATCATCATGATGTTATCCGGATTTTTCAGCGGCCTGGTGAGAAATGCGGGTTAGGTATCAGAGACTGTTAAAATATGGCGGGCAGGCCGCTTCAACTGGCCGAATATACAAGATTCTTATAAATAAATCCGAGCCGCT
>DAOWLL010000424.1 GCA_030641945.1 Gammaproteobacteria bacterium
TCGTTTTCCCAAAATCAGCCGGCTCGAAAGCAATATCCACTTTGTTTTCAACGACAGGCTTAACCACGCCCGGAGGGAATGCCTGTGCCGTAGGGAGTAACACAGCCTGGAGGCACAACAAGAAGACTATTGCGCTGCTGCTCCTAAGTATGGTGGAAACCCAACATCCGTTATATCCATTCAACCAAATTCCAAAAGTCCGACTATTTTGTGTTTTCATGCCATATGCTCCTTTGTTCATATAAGTATACTATTCTCGTGTTTTGCTTAACTTACTCATTATCGAGATTGCGGCTCAATATGTTTTGATTTCGATTCTGGCCCAATACCCTGCTTCAAAAAATCCTCCGCCAATACCATTCATTAGCGCCAGATCGATTGCCGTGCCTGCGTACTCGGAAAGATCAATGTCTACATTCATCCAGCCATCCTTGGAGTTTGCGCTACCGACGTTGGTAACCAGCAGAGTCTTTGTCTTGCCATTAACTACAATCAGGTTCCAGTCGCCTGATTTGTGATGACCTACGGTCAAATGTAATATGGTCTTGCCCTGAGGAACATCAACGTGCTTGTACAAAACGCACGGCCTGGCTTTACTTATAGGATGGGTCTCAAGCACATTCTTCTTACCACCAAGTTCCTCATGCAGGCCTGCGGACATTTGGTTCCCACAGTCCGCGATGCCCCATCCCGGGGCGAAGGTTGCGATGGCCTCCGCCATCATCTTCGGGTCCGCAAGTTCAACCGGAGGAGGGATGATTTTTTCCATCTCTGCTTCAGTGAAGCGACTGTTGGCGATGGGTCCTGCTTCCCAGCACTGCTCAAGCGACGAGGGTTTCGGTTTTTGCACAGGAATAAGGAAGACTTCCCGGCCATCTTCGTCCTTCTCAATGCGGCCGCCCTGATTAATGACGACCTTACGGGCCAATTTACTGCAAACCTCCGCCAACTTCGGGTACGTGTACGGAGTGTGGCTGAACTTGGTTTCTTTATCCAGTGCAGAGTAAAAACGTTCAGGTACTGCCGACCATCCCAGTGACGTAAACAAAACACCTGCGGCGCTGGACGGATTCAGTCCGAATCCTGTCCACACCGCATGGAGATGATTATGGTCTTATCCGCATCTCCCTCTCCGTAGAGCATACCCACAACGATGTAGGCGGCATTGATTTTGGCATCAATGTTGAAGCCTACGCGGAAGCTATTTTCACAGGAACCACGTCGGTATTCCGGGTTCTTATTGTACTTGTCATCGATAAGCTGCCACGTAGCCTGCCAATCGTCGGGATTCTCTTTGTGCCATTTCAGAACATCCGTTATGCATTCGTGGAACTGGCTACCCTCGGGCACGCACGCTAAGCCCGCGCGCACGATTTTCTCCACATCCTTTTCGAAGAAGGCCTCCGCATACATACCTGCAACAAACTGGCCGCCATAGAGACCGTCACCGTAGTTCATCAGGCGTCCAAATACTTCACCGAGTTGTATGCCGCTGTTGGGCAAACCTGGGGAGATAAGACCCGCATAGTCGGCTTCGATTTGATAGTCTATGTCATCGGCGTGGCCGTTGAACTTAGGGTGGCCCGAATCCGGAGGCGCTATGCCCTTGCGCAGATTTTCACGGCCATTGCGGTTCGCCTCGAAGAGAGCGTAGCCGCTATTGGCAAAGTCGATGCCCGCCTGCCGAATGGATGCATCAATACCATACAACTCCAATGTTCTCAGAAATGTCATCTCGACATATAGATCGTCCTGAGCGTATTGGTTGACCATCTTCGGCTTCCATTCCGGCACCTTGTCCTCCGGTATGATGGTACCCAACCATCTGAACTCTGTTGGATAACCCCAACCGACGCCCACCATCTGGCCAATCCAGCCAGCCTGCATCTTTTCCTCATATTCTTTCACCGGCAACCGCCGGAATTTCTCCTGATCGGCGGATAGCTGAGGTTCACGCTTGTGCGGGTCCTCAGCGGCCCTTCGATTCTGGGCGAACAACCACTCGACCAGTTCCGGATCTCGATACGCCAAATCCCAACTGTAGTGATTGACTCCTGGGTACTCCGTGTACTTGGGATTCCCACCCGAGTCTCTCAGTGCCTTCACGATCTTTCGCGACACTTCCACAGGCACCACTTCATCCGCGTCGCCATGGAAAATCCACAGCGGCAATTGGGCGACTTTCTCTGTACGTTCCGCGACGGTCAGGCCGGTATACACGTTCGTCGCGCAGATTGGTACGCCTGCCGCGAATCGGTCGGGCCGCTCCACGAGCGACATCCAGGTGCATTCCCCGCCAAAGGATAAGCCCGTCACATACTCGCGGCTCTTATCGATGGAAAACTCCTCTTCCAGACTGTCGAGAATCTCATGAATAGTCCGGGTACGAAGCTTCATGCGCTCGGATACTGTGCCGCCTAAGTTCTTGTTCTCCTGGGACTCCCTGCTCGGAATCTGAGGCGCAACGATGAAGCATGGGTTCTTCGCCTGCACTTCCGGCCTAATCCATTCTCGTACGCAGGCACCTTCGAGGTTAAGCCGGTTGTCACTGCCGGTTGCTCCGCCACCGTGGTGAAAAA
>DAOWLL010000481.1 GCA_030641945.1 Gammaproteobacteria bacterium
CCGGTTTAAACAACAGCCGGCCTCTAGCCTACTGGAAAGACCTTGGTGTCAAATTTGCTAACGGCGCGACCATCCCGGATATCGATCTGGAGGCCTCCGTGCTGGTTCCTGCCGGCTATTCCGGGCCTGCGTTTCTGGTGTATCCGAACTTTCATGTCATATTGCGCTGGAACCGCAGTGAATATTATGCTCTGGCTGTTGGCTTGCTGGCGGATCGACTGATCGGTGCGGGTCCACTGGTACGAGCGCCATCGACCGACGAGGCGGCGCTCAGTCGGAATGCAGTTGAGAATATGCAAAAGCAATTGAACCATCTGGGTTTTGATGTTGGCGAGATCGATGGTGTTATGGGTTCGATGACGCAAGCCGCTTTGCGCGAGTTTCAGGCCTCGAATGGAATGATTGCTGATGGCTATCCTGACCGGACAACGCTTTGTGCACTCTCGGTTAAAATCGGGCCTACATCATGTCTGTAAGTACAGAGCAAGGATCAGTGGGCATCAGTTACGGTACGATTGTAACCAGTGTGGCCCTGTTTGTTTTTCTGGCTATGCTGGTGTTTCTTGGCGACAGGTGGTCAGCACGGTTTCCACCACTGCCAGACTTTGGATCGTATAAGCAGGTCAAGGAAATGAAAGCGGCGTTCATCGACTATGTGTCGCCGATTATTGAATACCACAACAGACAAATCCTTAGTCAGAGAAAACGACTGGAAAAAATACATAGAGCGATAGAACATGGACAGATGGTCTCATATTCAGAATTAAAATGGCTTAAGCAGCTGGCAAGTAGATATAAAGTGGAGTGGAATGAAACTGAACCAGTTGCCGTTACACAGGAGCTGTTAACGAGGGTGGATATCGTGCCCGTGCAGCTTGCCGTGGTGCAGGCTGCAAAGGAATCATCATGGGGTCGATCCAGGTATGCTGTGCAGATCAATAACCTGTTTGGACAATGGTGCTACAACAAAGGCTGTGGCGTTATTCCGAAGGAAAGGCCTGAAAGTGCGAGACACGAAGTACGCAGATTTAATACTGTCAGCGATGCTGTACGTAGCTATATTCATAACCTGAATTCACACCGTAATTATTCGAATCTGAGAAAGCTGCGGGGAAATCTCAGGGCAGAGGGAGAAGACATAGACGGCAGCGGCCTGGTTGATGGCTTGCTGTTTTACTCGGAACGGCGCCAGCAGTATGTCGATGAAATTCGTTCGATGATAAAGCAGTACAGCTATTTTCTGGGACAGCAAGCCAATACAGGTCGTGCGGTTAAAGGTGTCTGAGCTTTTTATCACACATTGCCAGTTCTATCTTGCTGATGTTTGAGGTCAGCCACGCCATGAATGGCGCTATTCATACCCGGGGTGAGCTGTGCTTGCTTGCCGCTATAGAAGCAGGACGAACACTGGCAGACAGCACGGTGCACAAGATCATCAGCGGCGGTTTCGTCGCCGCTGGCGCGGGCTCACAGGCATCTTCACATACCTGTACGGCACCCCTTTGCTGCAGTGGTGGTATCTGTGGACTGGTTAGCTGACACCTGCTGCTCGAGAAAATAAAGACGAAATCGTGGAATTCAGTTGACAATGATTATCATGTGCCATGATGCAGAAATGTCGCCAAGTTCTCATGTTCTTGCAATAACTGCAGATAAGGGTAAAACTAAGTCTGAATTAATAGTCTAAAAATGAATTACTGGAGTAGAGGATGATTACCTACGAGGAATTAAACGAACAGAATCACCGCATCACCGAACTATCGAATGTGCTTCATTACCTGCTCGCTGACAGATCAATGTGCGATACAGGTTCCTGCTGTGATCTTTTCTATCGTTATGTGGACCTTGTTAAAGAACATATCGAAGTTGTGGATAAAGAGATGTATAAGGATTTGCTATCCAGTCCCGATGACAAAGTCAGTAACATCGCCAAGAATTTTATGTCCGGTTCAATGGAAATAAAAAAAATCCTGAGAGAGTTTATGCATCAATGGTGTCCGACCGCAAAGAAAAAAGATGCCCTTCACATAAAGGACCATGCTGAATTTCTGAATGATATTGATCAGCTGTTTGAAATTGTTTTACAGCGCATTCAGGACGAAACCGAACATCTTTATCCTCTGGTGCGAAGCCTGGGTCATTAAGTAATAGTTTAAAATTTCTTCAATAGGGGATATGAAATGCCACGTCTTTAGACGGCCTGTTTATCTTTGCTCCTTCACCAGTTGAAGGGAGAAGGTTGGGA
>DAOWLL010000076.1 GCA_030641945.1 Gammaproteobacteria bacterium
GACCAGCACCAACCCGGGCGAAACTAACAGTACTTAAAACCAACCTTTTAATATCACGACAAATATACATGGCTATTAGCGAAGATATTTTCCGTGCATACGATATTCGCGGCATTGTTGAAACTGCACTCACACCTGACGCAGTCACCCTGATTGGACAGGCCTTTGCCACTGAGGCACGCGCACAGGGGCAGAATACCGTTGTTATTGCTCGAGATGGCCGACTATCCAGCCCTGATCTTTCCAGTGCATTGAGCAATGGCCTGCGTGCGGGTGGTTGTAATGTGATCGATATCGGCATGGTACCAACACCGGTGCTGTACTACGCCACGCATAAACTTAAAACCGGTACCGGCATCATGGTAACGGGAAGCCATAATCCACCGCAGTACAATGGCCTGAAGATGCTGATTGCCGGACATACCTTCTACGGCGACAGCATCAAGTCACTGTATCACCGTATTGTCGATGGCAATATCGATAGTGGTGATGGTGACTATGAACAACAGGATGTGATTCCATCGTATATCGAAACCATTGCTTCCGATATACAGCTCGCACGCCCGCTTAATATTGCCGTAGACTGCGGCAACGGTGTCGCAGGCGTACTCGCCGTCGAGCTTTTCAGCAAACTGGGTTGTGAAATTACTGAACTGTTTTGTGACGTTGATGGCACTTTCCCTAATCACCACCCAGACCCATCCAAACCGGAAAACCTCGAGGACATAAAGAAATCAATTGCAGAAAATGCGCTCGACCTGGGACTGGCTTTTGATGGTGATGGCGACCGTGTCGGCATCATTGATGACAGGCAGAAAATAATCTGGGCCGACCGCCAGATGATGCTGTACGCTGCCGATGTGCTGGAGCGCAAGCCCGGTGCACTGATTATCTTTGACATCAAATCAAGTAGCAATCTTGAACACTTCATCAGGGAGCACGGTGGTGAGCCATTGATGTGGAAAACAGGGCACTCATTCATCAAGGCCAAGATGAAAGAAACCGGTGCCGAGCTTGCCGGCGAAATGAGCGGTCACATCTTTTTCAAGGAACGCTGGTTCGGTTTTGATGATGGCCTCTACAGTGCAGCCCGCATGCTGGAAATCCTCAGCAAACGTAACCAGCCTTCAAGTGAAGTATTCGCCGAACTACCTGACAGCTTCAATACACCGGAACTTCAGATCATGTTTGAAGAAGGTGAACACTACAAGTTCATGGACCAATTCAAACAGAACGCTGATTTCGGAGATGCCGACATACTCGCCATCGATGGCATGCGTGTTAATTATCCTGAAGGCTGGGGATTGATCCGACCATCAAACACAACACCCAGCCTGGTACTTCGGTTTGAAGCCAACAGTGAGACTGCGCTCAATGAAATTCAGGCCAGGTTCAAAAAAGAGATATTAAAACAGGACAGCAGCCTTAAGTTGCCATTTTAATGGCAACAGCAATGAGTATCGAGGAACCAGCAACGAGAAAAGCTGAAGGCAAGGATAAAGTATTTCCGTTCCCGGAAACAATAACAACCGATCGCCCTGAGCCTGTCGAAGGGTTATGCAGGCCTACATCTGTTGATAGATTCTTGAACCCGGAGCCGATGAGGCCTTCAATATGTTCTATGCTTTCTGTATCAACGCAATGACTTGAACCTGTTTTCTTTGCGTCCTTTGCGTCTTTGCGGTAAATAGCACAACAAAACAACCGGAGTCCGCCGTGGATAAAAAATCCGCACAAAATGTCGCCAATGTTTTATCTGAAGCCCTGCCCTATATCCAGCGGCTTCACAATAAAACTATCGTCATCAAGTATGGCGGCAATGCAATGACCGATGAAAAGCTGAAAAATGGCTTTGCCAGGGATATCGTGCTGTTAAAGCAGGTTGGCGTAAATCCGGTTGTTGTTCATGGTGGTGGACCGCAGATAGGACAGCTACTGGAGCGTATTGGCAAGAAATCCAGGTTTATTGACGGTATGCGTGTAACCGACCGCGAGACCATGGACGTTGTTGAAATGGTTCTCGGCGGCCTGGTAAATAAAAGCATCGTAAGCCTGATAAGCCACAATGGCGGTAATGCAGTCGGACTTACCGGCAAGGATGGTGGCCTTATACGTGCACGCAAGATGAAAATCGAGCACTCTTCACCCGAACTCGATGTACCGGAAATAATTGACCTCGGGCATGTCGGTGAAGTTACCAGCATCGACCCTACTATTGTTGACACACTCGACCTTGGCAGCTTCATCCCGGTCATTGCACCCATCGGTGTTGGCAAAGACCAGATGTCTTACAACATCAATGCTGATCTTGTGGCAGGCAAGCTTGCCAGTGTTCTGGGTGCAGAGAAGCTGATACTACTCACCAACACCGCCGGTATTCTCGATGAAGACGGCAATGTGCTGACAGGTTTGAAAACAACTGATATTGATAAACTGACTGCTGATGGCACAATTCATGGCGGCATGCTGCCTAAAGTCAACAGCGCACTGGATGCGGTTAAATCAGGTGTAAAGACCTCGCATATTATCGACGGACGCGTCGAACACGCTGTGCTGCTTGAACTGTTAACTGATGAAGGCGTAGGTACGCTGATTAAAGGCTAGCCCGGCTATTCGTCTACTGATGATAATTCTCTTGCTGCTCTTTCTGCTTTGCGCCTGGCGTAAGCTTCACGTTTCCGCTGCTTTTCGCTCATGAGTTCACGAAAACGTTCTACATACCCATCAAACTGTTCGATTACTTCCTCGCGTTTTATCTGATGACCCTGCTGCACACCTTTCTGGGTTGCCAGCTGTAATTTCTCACGTTCAAGCTTGACATATGTCGATTCCGGCACCATCTTGCCGGATTTCTTGATATTTTCGATCAACAGTGCGGTCTTTTTAACTTTAACCTTCGAACTTTTAATAATATCTTCGGAGAGCTGCAGCTGCGAGTCGATAGCATCGAGTCTTGCATCCTTGGCAGCGACCAGGTCACGTTCGGTTGTATATGTATCCGTCAGTACGCGATCACGTAATGCCTGTGCGCGTTTCTCGTTTTCCAGCCGCTTACGCTGGGCTTCCTGTTTTTTCTTTTCAGCCCTTTCGTCAGCCGTCATCGCACGATCATGTTTTTTTACTGTCGTGCCCTGCTCATTTAACTCCTCGTGTTCTTGTTTCAGATATTTTGCAGGCACCTTGTCGCCATAATGCACGGCGCCATTTTCATCGATCCATCGATACAAACCGGCCTGTGCACTTGCCACAAATAATGCTGACATCATAAATATCAATAAGCTGCTGGAACGCATCTCTCTACCTCTCAACATCTAACGAATCAAAGCTTCTTCTCACTCTCTTCAGTATAGTCATACTATGGCAGAATGCACATTCTCAGCCCGATCACTATCGCATGCTTGATCACACCGTTATTTTTCTAATTTCACTGCTGGCAAATGCATTTTCTGCACTCTCCGGCGGCGGCGCCGGACTGATCCAGCTTCCGCTGCTCATTTTCCTGGGCCTGCCCTTTGGTGTTGCCCTGGCAACTCACAAGCTTGCAACCGTTGCCCTCGGTATCGGCGCCACACTCCGGCACTTGCGTGACAACCACCTGGAACGGCAATTTGCCCTGTTTATGGTCGCTGCCGGAGTCCCTGGTGTCATCCTGGGCGCCAGCATCATTCTCCAGGTACCTGACCGCTCAGCACAGGCCGCGCTGGGAATTTTGACCATGGGCCTGGGTATTTATTCCATTTTCTCGCCGCAACTCGGTCAGCAATACGCACCCGCCCATCGCTACAAACAGGGTTATATTATCGGTGGCATCGCTCTGTTTTTGATTGGTGTGCTCAACGGGTCACTGACTTCTGGCACGGGGCTGTTCGTAACCTTGTGGCTGATTCGCTGGTTTGGCATGGACTACAAGCGCGCAGTTGCCTACACGCTGGTACTGGTTGGCCTGTTCTGGAATGGCGCCGGCGCGGTCACCCTGGGCCTGTTGGGAGAGATTTACTGGCCATGGCTACCTGCACTACTGCTGGGGTCCGTGATAGGTGGCTACCTGGGCGCACACCTGGCCATCGTCAAGGGCAACAAGGTGATCAAGCGCGCATTTGAGACCGTGACCTTGTTGATTGGATTAAAACTGATTTTGGGGTGATTTTTTACCGCAGAGGCTCGGAGGCGCAGAGAAAAAATAATTTTCTGCCGCAAAGCTCGCAAAAATGCGCAAATTAAAAACCATAATAAAACTTTGCTTTGCGCTCTTCGCGTTTTTTGCGGCAATAGATGCTGTTAATATTTTCTCTGCGCCTCCGAGCCTCTGCGATTAAATACCATACTGATCCCTGTACGCCTGCATCGCATCCAGGTACTGGCTGTAGTTTGTATCAGTCTGTATATAGGCGATCAGGTCCGCCATGGTGATGATGCTGTGTACAGATACAGCAAAATCATTCTGCACTTCCTGTATGGCTGACACTTCACCCTGGCCTCTTTCCTGGCGGTCAAGCGCAATCAATATTGATGATGTTTGCCCACCCTCGGCTGAAATGATATCGACGGCCTCACGGATAGCGGTACCCGCAGTAATCACATCATCGACGATTAGCACATTGCCATGAACATCGGCACCGACAATGCTGCCGCCTTCTCCATGGTCCTTGGCCTCCTTGCGATTGAACGCATAGGGCTTGTCGATACTGTGTTCAGTGGCAAGTGCAACTGCGATGGCAGCTACCAGAGGGATACCTTTGTAGGCGGGTCCGAACAACACATCAAACTTCAGCGCCTGATCAACGATTACCTTCGCATAACATGCACCGAGCTCTGCCAATGCCCGTCCGGTGTTGAACAGGCCGGCGTTAAAGAAATAGGGGCTGGTACGGCCGGATTTGAGTGTAAATTCACCAAACCTGAGCACATCATTTTCTATGGCCAGCTGGATGAAGCGCTTTTTGTTGTCCTGTAGATTTTCCTGCATTGATTAATTCCCGGTTTTGGTGGCAAGCTTGAGATTGCACGCGTATCATAACGCCTCAATTAAAATCATCAAACAAACATGCGTGTAATCTCGGCAAATACCAACGGCATTCGAGCCGCAGCAAAAAAAGGCTTCTATGAATGGCTGAAAAAAACTAATGCGGATATCGTCTGCATCCAGGAAACAAAAGCCCAGGAAGACCAGCTAACACACGAACAGTTCAAACCTGAAGACTACTACTGTCATTACCACGACGCGGTAAAAAAAGGATATAGCGGCGTCGCTATTTACAGCAAGGTAAAACCAAAAAAGATTATTGAAGGCCTCGGCTGGCATGATATCGACATCGAAGGCCGCTATCTCGAATTTCAATACGACAAGCTCAGCGTCATATCCCTGTATATGCATTCAGGCTCATCCAGTGAAGAGCGCCAGGCAGTGAAATTCGATTTCATGGATCGCTTCATGCCCTACCTGCAGAGCCTGCGGCGCAAACGCCGCGAGTTTATTATTTGCGGTGACTGGAACATCGCACACAAGAAAATAGACATCAAGAACTGGCGCAGCAACCAGAAGAACTCCGGCTTCCTGCCGGAAGAACGCGCATGGATGGACACGTTGTTTGGCGAAATCGGTTATGTTGATGCCTTTCGCGTGGTGAACCATGAGGAGCACCAGTACACCTGGTGGTCAAACCGGGGCCAGGCGTGGGCCAACAACACTGGCTGGCGCATCGACTACCAGGTGATCACACCAAAACTTGCGCCACTGGTCAAAGATGCCAGCATTTACAAGGATGAACGCTTTTCTGATCACGCACCCCTGATCATCGATTATGACTACAAATTGAAATGAGCCCGGCGGCAACTCATAAGCGCTGGATTGATGCCATACTGGTTTATCGTCAGCCACGTGTGCTGGCAATGCTGTTTCTTGGTTTTTCAGCAGGCCTGCCGCTACTACTTGTATTCGGCACACTATCGGCCTGGCTTGCAAGAGAAGGCGTCGACAAAAGCACCATTGGACACGTCAGCTGGGTTGCACTGCTATATGGCTTGAAGTTTATCTGGTCACCACTTGTCGATCGCCTGCAGCTGCCCGTTATCGGCAGTATTTTTGGCCAACGCCGGAGCTGGATGCTGATGGCACAAACAGGTGTAATTTGTGGCCTGCTTGCAATGGCTTCTAGTGATCCGCTTAATCATCTTGAATTACTCGTCTACGCAGCGCTTCTTGTTGCTTTTTCATCTGCAACACAGGATATCTCTATTGACGCCTGGCGAATTGAGGCCATGCCCATGGAAGATCAGGGCGCAATGGCTGCTACCTATCAGATTGGCTATCGTATCGGGATGCTACTAGCCGGCGGCGGTGCATTTACACTGGCACATTATTATTCATGGCCCCTGGCCTATACAGTGATGGCGATTTGCATGAGCATCGGCATCATTACTACCCTGATTATTCCGGAACCTGGACATCTGGTCTCGAGGGAAACATGGAAACAGGAAGAAAAAGTTATCTACTTTCTGGAAAACTCGTCGCATTTACCAGGGACAGTACGTGATGTTTATGCCTGGATTATCGGCGCTGTGATCTGTCCATTCACCGAGTTCTTTAGCCGCAACGGGCGCTTTGCACTAACCATCCTGTTATTTATCGGATTATTCAGGATCAGTGACATTACCATGGGCGTAATGGCGAATCCTTTGTATGTCGATGTTGGCTTCAGTGACCTTGATATAGGTGTTGTCACAAAAACGGTTGGGCCATTTATCACCATTGCTGGAGCATTACTTGGCGGATCACTGGTGATACGGTTCGGTGTTATGCCAGTACTCCTTGCTGGCGCAATTCTGGTGATACTGACAAATCTGTTATTTGTGGCCATCGCGATGCTGCCACCCAATATCATGATGCTGGCATTAGTCGTTGGTGCTGACAACCTTAGCGGCGGCATGGCCGGCTCGGCATTCATTGCTTACCTCTCAGGACTTACCAACAAAGCCTACACCGCAACACAATATGCCCTGTTCAGCTCGTTGATGCTGCTGCCGGCCAAGTTTATCGGTGGTTTTTCCGGTGATGTTGTCGACGCCCAGGGGTATCCATTTTTCTTCATCTATACCGCAGCGCTGGGCATACCTGCGATCCTGCTGATTTTGTACTTAATCAGGCGAAACAGCATGGTTAAAACATAAAGCCTGCAACAACATCGCGGGGCTGAATAATTATCATTTATGC
>DAOWLL010000447.1 GCA_030641945.1 Gammaproteobacteria bacterium
CAAATACACCTATTGCCAGCTTGCCCGGCACAACTGCAACAATGCCGCCACCGACACCGCTCTTGGCGGGCGTTCCAGTTTCGTACAACCACAGGCCGGCACCATCATATAAGCCGGCCGTCGCCATCACGGCGAGTATGTATTTAGATAGATCACGGTCTATGACCTTCTTTTTAGTCACCGGGTTAATGCCCTTGTTGGCCAGTGTGCTGCCCATCACGGCGAGGTCACGTGCGGATACATTGACTGAACACTGTTTGGTGTAAACCGTGGTCGTTTCCAAAGGCTCGGCATACATGCGGCCATAGGCATCGAGCAACTTGGATATCGCCTGGTTGCGCTTGTTGTCGTTCACCTCGGACTGGTAAACCACTTCGTTGAATGACAGTGTGCGGCCGGCGAAATCATCCATGTTGGTTTTGATAATGTTCCAGCGCTGATCACTATCTTTGGCTTTTATTAGGCTTGTGGTTGCGATTGCACCCGCATTGACAAATGGATTGGCCGCACGAGCGGCCTGGTGCTCTATTGCAATGATTGAATTGAACGGCATGCCCGTGGCATCAACACCGACTTTCTGCTGTACTTCTTTTGCGCCGCGCTGCTGCATGGCTTTGGCCAAGGTGAACACTTTTGAAATTGATTGAATGGAGAATTCAGATTTATTGTCACCGATATCAAATGATCTGCCATCAGCAGTCACTACGCTGATACCAAACAGTTTGGAGTCAACATCAGCCAGCGCTTTAATATAGTCTGCGTTTTTGCCATCCTTGTTGTTCTTATACATATTGTAAGCTTCTGTAACAACGCGTTTTATGTTGCTGTCGGTTAGCGTATCGGATGGGACGCCTTTCGCAATTGAAGTCAACGGCAACAGCATCAGTATAAAAATGATTGCTGCCAGGATGGCTGCATGTGAAATCCTGGGCGCTAGCCTGTTGTCTATGGCTGGATATGGATGCATGATATTTTCTCCTGCGTTTATTGTTTATTCAGAACCTGAATCCACCGATCAATCGCAGTGAAATTACGGGTTCTTCTTCTTCAATTCTGTGTTTTTCGTAGGTCCCGGTGAAGTAGCCGGTCTTGAGGAATGAATATGTGACCTGTATGCCAATCATTCGCATGAAAGTTTGCGGGGTGCCATTTGAACTTATTGAATATTGAGGGTCTAGCGAGAAGTCCGTATAGCGGATTTTTAAGCCAAGGTCGTCTACGCCAATTTTACTGAAGTCATAGCCACCTTGTAGTTTGTATGATTCGGCATTGCGCAGGTTGCCAGCCTCGAAGAAGTGGAAGATCATGCCGTTGGCAAAGTACGGGTAGCCGCCCCATGCGCCCAGCGTATCGCCCTGACCCGCACCATCGGTGTATTTTGATGCGCCGGTCGCAAATGACCAGCCATTGTCGAACGTGCCGTCATACTTGATGGAATACAGGCTGTAGTCGATCTCGGTTGGACTGGCTTTCAGCTTGCCGACCTGTGACCAGTCAATGAACTGCAAACCGAAATCGTAGTTGAATTTACTGCTTCCGCTTTTCATGTTGTACTGGGCAAACAGCATGTTATACAGGTCTTCAGCGTAGTATTCCCATAACTGGCCGTGGTGCTTGTCGCCATGATGTTCGGCGGCAACATAATATACGCCGGCATTGCCGGCTTCATCTTTATTGAACTGCGGCACAAAGCTGGCTGTTGACATGTAATTGAATTCGGTGCCGTTTGCGCCGCTGTCCCATACGCCCGCCATTTTGCGGAAGAAGCCGGCAAAAAACCGGGTTTTTTCCAGAGAGCTGTTGGTGTAAGAGAGCGTTTCGAAACTGTTGGCGAGCATGTACCAGTCATCGGCGTCGATCATCGGTGTAACGATTTCGTTGCGTCCGATGAGGGCATGATGCCGGTCGTTGGTATAATCGATAAACAGCTCCTGTATCAGGGCGAAAGATTTGTTTTCCACCGGGTCGAATACGAAGTTGCGGCTCTGCTTGTCTTCATCATTGAGACCGAAGTCAGTTGCACCAGCTGCCATGATCTTCGCGGAGAAACCATTAATACTGGGTGTTTGAACAGCTATTTTTGGTACGACATAAAATCCGTACGAATCCTTGTGGCCCTTGTTAATTTGCGGGTCGCCGTTGGGGTTGTTGTAATCGTATGATACCCAGCCCGTACGGATATCGCCTGAGACAGTAAAACCGTCAATGTTATATCCCAGTGCAGACGCGGAAAGCAACGCAAGCAACAGTGGCCCGAACCGTATTATTTTCATGCTCGTTCCTATTGTTTTGATACCATAGTAAAGCTCGGTCAATTCAGGGGACAGTATACTTATGTTCGGCTTGTACAGGGTGAGGGAATAAAACAAAATCATTGCAGATTCGCAGCCCCTCATCCTAACCTTCTCCCACAGGGAGAAGGAATCCTTCTTTTCAGATC
>DAOWLL010000597.1 GCA_030641945.1 Gammaproteobacteria bacterium
CATCCTGATCAATGAAGGTCGTGAGTACTATGCAACCTTGTTGCGTGAGATTGCTGATCCAGCCAACAGGCCAATGGTGTATCACTGTTCTCATGGTGTTCATCGTACCGGCACCGCAACGGCTATCTTATTGTCGGCCCTGGGTGTGCCCTGGGAATCGATACGGCATGATTACCTCTTGTCCAACAAATACAGGAAGGCAGAGGTGGATCAGAGAACAAATGATTTAAGGCTTCTTGCGGCTGATACTTTTCTGGCTGAGCCGGAAGAGGCGGATATGACGAACATAAAGGCCTTTTATATCCTTGAGCCCGCGTACATCGATGCTTCACTGGATGAGGCGATTAGGAAATATGGTTCCATGGATGAATATATACGCAAAGGTCTGGGTATCACTGATAAAGAACGTGCAAGTCTTCGCGATCAACTGCTGGAGCCTGCTGAATGAAAGCAATAGTTTCAGCTATTTTCCTGTTGCTTGTGTTTACTCAAGCTACAATCGCTGACGAGCTGGCCAAGCAGTCACAAAACCCTCTTGGCACAATTATCAGCCTGCCGTTTGAAAACAACTTTTACACGGGTATAGGGCCATCAGATTCATCCGTGTATGCATTGAATATGAAACCGGTGTATCCAATGAAAGTGGGTAAATGGAACCTGGTTAACCGTTTCATACTGCCGGCTATTTACTCACAAGGTCAGGATATGGTCGTTCCGACCGGTATCGAAATCGATGCCGGGTATTCAGGACTTATTGAATTGACGCAGGGCAGTGCATTCGGGCTGGGGGATTTAACCTACCAGGCATTTTTTAGCCCGGCTAAAGCCAGCAAGTGGGTTTGGGGAGCAGGGCCGGCGTTTGTATTACCGACGGCAACGGAAGATCGCTATGCCAGTGATAAATGGTCGGTTGGTCCAGCCGTCGTTGCACTGAGTATGCCGGGTAACTGGGTGTATGGGATTCTTGCGCAGAATGTCTGGTCATTTGCCGGTGACAGCAATGCGGCAGATGTAAACAAGTTCTTGTTTCAGTACTTTTTAAATTACAACCTGGGGGATGGCTGGTATCTGACCTCAACCCCTGTTATTACCGCGAACTGGGAAGCGTCCAGTGGTAATGAATGGACAATACCGTTGGGCGGTGGTGCAGGTCGGCTGGTCAAGCATGGAAAATTACCCGTCGATTACAAGCTTACCGTTTATAAACACGTCGAGAAACCTCAGTTTGGTGCAGACTGGAACGTGCAGTTTACTGTGAAGTTCCTGTTCCCGAAAAATTAATCATCGGCACAGCCTCGCTCGAGGCTGTAAAATCAGCATCTGATTTATTGTTGGAACCGGCTTGATGCTGTTAATTGCATATATAAAAAAGAATAAGATTGCGGAACTTTCGGTGGCTGCTGCTACCTTGATTTTTCTGTTTTGCAACTTTAGCCAAAATGTATTGGCAGCCGAATATGTTGGGCATAAAACCTGTGCGCAGTGTCATGAAAAAGAAATTAAGCTCTGGCAAGGCTCACATCATGACCTCGCGATGCAGCATGCCAGTGATGAAACCGTGCTGGCGGATTTCAACAATACCGATTTTACTTATGCCGGCACTACCAGCAGGTTTTATAGGAACAAGGGTAAATTCATGGTGCGTACGGATGGCCCGGACGGCAAGTTGCATAACTATGAAATCAACTACGCTTTTGGAGTCACTCCGCTTCAACAATATCTGGTGG
>DAOWLL010000444.1 GCA_030641945.1 Gammaproteobacteria bacterium
ACATTGTTTTATATGTTATTTGAACAGCTCATGTATCTCGTCAAGAGCAAAGCCGCGGTACTGCAGGTAGCGAATTCGTTTGGCTTTTTCCCGGTAGTCATCACAGACCCCGTTACCGTACTTCTTATCATAGGCTGCCTTGAGCACAGAGTGCCAGTCCATACCACTGGCATATAAATAATGCCCGTAGTCGCTTTCGGCAACACCTCTTTGCTTGAGCTCAAGCGCAATTCTCAACGGACCGTAGCCCTTGCCCTTGCGCATATGGATATACGACTCTGCATAGCGCACATCTGACAACAGCCCTTGCTGTTGCAGCCGATCAACGGCCTGCTCTATCTCAGAGTCGGCGATGTCTCTCTGCTTCAGTTTTCGGCGGACTTCAAACGCAGAATGCTCGCGTCGTGCGAGCATTCTGACAGCTGTATCCAGCGCACCCAAGTGCTAACTATAAGACAGGTGCTTCCAACCTGGAAGCACTGGTTAAGCTTCTTCCAGCACCGGGGTCTCCTGTGATTCCACCTCAAGGTCCTGATCCCTGCCCGGCTTCGACAAGAGCATGTCACGCAGCTTGTGTTCGATATCAGCCGCGATGTCCGGGTTGTCCTTGAGGAACTGGCGCACCTTCTCTTTACCCTGGCCAATGCGGTCACCGTTGTAGCTGTACCAGGCACCGGCCTTCTCGATCAGCTTGTGCGCAACACCCAGCTCGATCAATTCGCCATGGCGGGAAATACCTTCGCCATAGAGAATCTCGAAAGTGGCAATTTTGAACGGCGGCGCTACCTTGTTTTTCACCACCTTGACCTTGGTGTCATTACCGACCACTTCATCGCCCTGCTTGATGGCGCCGGTGCGGCGGATATCCAGTCGAACCGATGCATAGAATTTAAGCGCATTACCACCGGTGGTTGTTTCCGGGCTGCCGAACATAACGCCGATTTTCATGCGGATCTGGTTAATGAAGATCACCAGGGTATTGGAACGCTTGATGTTGCCGGTGAGCTTGCGCAGTGCCTGTGACATCAATCGCGCCTGCAGACCCATGTGTGAATCGCCCATGTCACCTTCGATTTCCGCCCTGGGTGTCAGCGCGGCAACCGAGTCAATCACGACAATGTCGACCGCACCGGAGCGTACCAGCATGTCGGTGATTTCCAGTGCCTGCTCACCAGTATCCGGCTGTGACACCAGCAGCTCATCGACATCGACACCGAGTTTTTCGGCATATAAAGGATCCAGCGCGTGCTCGGCATCGACGAACGCCGCGGTGCCGCCGGCTTTCTGCATCTCGGCAATCACGTGCAGTGTCAACGTGGTTTTACCGGATGATTCAGGGCCGTAGATTTCGACAACGCGGCCCCTGGGCAGTCCACCGATACCCAGCGCGATATCGAGATTGAGTGAACCTGTGGAAATGGCAGAAATATCGGGAATTGCGCCCTCATCGCCGAGACGCATGACAGATCCTTTGCCAAATTGCCGCTCTATTTGTGATAAAGCAGCTGAAAGAGCCTTTTTACGATTTTCGTCCATTCTTTTCCCCCGATGGTTTAATGAAAACTGCGATGGATTATCACACAGAAGACCGGCATGGACTAGCGTATTGCATCAGTTCACTCTATTTTTCCGAACATTTCCTGCTGTATGGAACATCGGCATGTGGATGACTTATGACGGGCGCAACGCCAGCAGGAAACTAACGTAAAATTTAGAGATTTTCCCCCGTGCGGTAATAACTAAGGGACTACAACCAGTCTATATAATGCATGCCCTTGCGCTGCCCCTTATCACCCGGTTGCGATTCAGGCCATCTGGTCCTGGAGGGGGCCTTGAACTCCCAGCCTTCAGTAGTGCGTATCAGTACGGGTACGGTGGGCGACAGTATACTAATGATTTCTTCTTCATCTTCAACGGGAACAGCCTTGTAGTCAGCGCCTAGAACAGAGATCATGGCCAGCGCCTTTTCCTCTGCTTTACTGGCGTCCATTGCCGGTCCTTCGCTAGTAGAATCCAGGCCAACATAGTGCCCTATCCCTATGATTTCACTACTGAATATCAAACCAATTGCTACATCACCTGAACCCAGGTTGACGATTTTCGTATTTTGAAGATTATTGATGAAGGCCTTTGGTGCGCCGAAATCGAGCGTGATTAATCCGTCGCTATTGATATCAAGCGTAACAGCATCGGTACTCGAAACACCGATACGATCATTCGCGTCCAGTGTGACGTTCGTGCTGCGAACGTTGGTTTTCGACTTCGTGATATCAGTGAACACACCGTTGTTGTTCAGGATACTGCCAGCACTGGCCGTGATATTGACATTGGCATTGCCAACGTCGATCAGGCCCAGCAGGACATCGCCGCCCGTGGTGACCATGTCGACCTGGCCGTTTGTTGTGGTAATTTCAGATGGCAGCCCCATGGTGATGCCTGTCGCCGCGGAAATGGACAGGGCGCCTGA
>DAOWLL010000471.1 GCA_030641945.1 Gammaproteobacteria bacterium
AGGCGAATTAGTCCCTCAAACCATAGCTATTGCTATGCTTTTCAGTCCAGACGCGCACTCAGAAACACTACAGTTGCACCTGAATCCGAAATCCTGGTGAGAAATGCGGGTTAGTGTATTCAATGAAACTCGAAATAATCTATCAGGACAATTACCTGATCGCTGTCAATAAACCGTCCGGTTTGCTGTCGGTACCCGGGCGGGGCGAAGATAAACAGGATTGTGTGGTGGCGCGTCTGCAACAGGATATGCCGGAAGTGCGGGTTGTACATCGGCTTGACTGCCATACCTCGGGAGTGATGCTGCTTGCCATCGGGCCGGATATACAAAGGCAATTAAGCCGGCTTTTTCATGACCGTGAGGTCGAAAAAAGCTATGTTGCACTGGTTCAGGGCGCCGTTGAACAGACGTCCGGCATGATTGATATTCCATTGCGCGGAGACCCGGATAACAGGCCAAAACAGGTTGTTGATTATTTCAGGGGGAAGCATGCGCAGACACAATGGCACTTGCTTCGCTATGAAAAAGCTGGCGCGACTACACCATTGAGCCGGCTGCTATTACGACCCGTGACAGGGCGAACACATCAACTAAGAGTGCATTGTATGGCCTTGGGTCATCCGATAGTGGGTGACCGTTTATACAATGATTTGAACAGTAGCCGTGCTGAGCGCATGATGCTTCATGCCGAGCAGCTCGAATTTATCCATCCGGCCACCAATAAAAGGATCTGCCTGACTTCTAATTGCGAGTTCTAGATGTGGGTTAGTTCCATGCGGAAACAACGCCCTGGTGAAACAGCTGCCCCTGAAAATCAAAGATTGCGCCGTCAGGCGTAATTTCACTGAGAAACAGATCTGAAGCCAGCCAGTCGCCTTCCTCCATGAAGCGGCCATTGATAACAATGCTGCGCTGTAAAGGATTGCTTGAGTAGATGTGTGCGGAAAATTCCATTATTGGAATATGCTGCTGCATATCAAATGGGAGTTCATCTCTTTCTAATACACTCAGGCTGGCTTGCTGGTATCGTGGCGTTTCGATCTCTCTTGCTTGCGAGACCTGTTTAGCAATCCCCGGTCTTGTATCCGGCATCGATATCGGTTTATAAACGATCGATTCTGCAGAGTATGTGTCCTCAACGACTGTAGCAACATGTTTGCTGCTGTTTGTTTGAGTTGTACTTGATACGGCGGGCTTTGTCTCAGTAATTCTCTGTTGTTCTTGTGTAGTAGCTTCAACATCGGTTTTGGCGATTATGAAATAAAACAGGGCGGCAAGGTTAATTACAATAGCTGCAAGCAGGAAGTAGGGCCATAACTGTGTTTTATTCGCATGATAGTTCAGGCTCGAGGAATGCAATGTCTGGACACTGGGTGCTGAGCCATGCCCACGTTCCTGTTCGGATTTTTTTAAAGCATCGAGGATATAGGACATCAGCCTTTCCTCGTGTTCAGCAATGGCATATCCGCTTCAAGTTCGGAATTAAGCAGGATGAAGGTATGAGGCCCTACAACACCATCAGGGGTCAGGCCTTTGCTTTGCTGGAACTTCACAATCTGGGACTTTAACTGGTCGTTATAGGTGTCGTGAATGGTCGGTACATCGTTTTGACCGTATAGGCGAGCCAGCTGCTGGTCCAGCCACTGAACGATTGGCCCATTGCTGCCCGGTTGCACAGCCGTCTGGTAATAGGGTGGCTTCTGCCATAACAATGTATATTCGCCCAGCCAGTACTGGTTAAGCGTGTCAGCGCTGACTGTCAAGGTCGTGTCGCCTTTGCGTAGCGTTGCTTCATTGTCGCTCAGATAGGTAAGAATGGCATAGGCAGTATCATTCTGTTCGTCATAGAATTTGAGCACCGCTGGCCGGTTCAGGACTGCCAGACTTCGCAGGTTACCCTGTCGATGTAAGCAGCTTAGGCCATTGTTCCTGGCAAAAGCACATGCGCTTCCATTCTTAGTGGTATTGTATTCTTTGCTCCAGACATCGAATAGATCTGCATAGGCCTGGGCCTTGCTATTTCTGCTTTCAGAAAATACCAGTGCCTTGAAATCGGGTAAACCGCTGGAGTCGTTATTCACCAGGGCTTCGGCTGCCTGCTCGGGCTGCTGTGCAGTTTCAGTATCAGCATCAGTATCAGTATCAGCATCAGTATCAGTATCAGCGTCCAAATTGATAATCGCTGCATCCTCGGTTGGAGCATTAACCAATGCAATCGCCGGGCTTTCCGGTTCTGGTTCGATACTGGCAGCCGCTATATCTTGCTGTGGGCTTTCGTTTGTAAGTTGCGCAATCGACGCAACCGGTGCGGGTTCAGTCTGTAATATGA
>DAOWLL010000227.1 GCA_030641945.1 Gammaproteobacteria bacterium
CACTGGCACGATCATCCGATGTGGCGACCGGTATCGCCTTTATTATCTGGCTGGCCCTGTTGCTGTTCATGGACCTGATACTGCTTGGCATGCTGATCCGCCAGGGTATGCCATCGGAAACCGTCATCGCGCTCGCCCTGTTCAACCCGATGCAGGTGTTCCGTACGGCTGCGATGATGCTGTTCGACCCGCAACTGGTTCTGCTGGGACAGTCTGCCTATGTGATTCTCGATAATTTCGGCAAGCAGGGTTATATCCTGTGGGCGTTGCTCTATCCTGTCGGGCTGGGTACCCTCTGTGCCTGGTCTGGCTATGTCATTTTCAAACGCAGTGACCTTCCCTGATGATGTCGATCGCTGACAGCAGTGAATGAATCACTGTAGGCGCAGGGGGTGCTGAGTTTATGTTGTGTCAAAAGCCGAAAAACAACGCCATATTTTAGATAACGATTTATCGATTGAATATTCGTGTGCACAGGAAATGGCTGCTCACGATCTGCTCATAAAACAGCGCAGTGTGCAGTTCGAGTAAGTCGTTATTTTTCACAAAAAAACAGATCATTGCGCATCTCCAGAATAGTTGATGCACGTCAACATCTGTCAGCAATCAATTGCTTAGACTCAATTCCTCTTTTTTATTACAGTTTTTTACTAATCTGTAACACATTGCTAATGCTGTTTGGCGCTGGTTAGTGGATAATAGCGCCTTTTGTTTCACATACACAATCCAATTTCATGAATCCAAGGGAAGTAGCGTTCAACAATCTTCAGCAGCATTTCAGTGAAGCCAGGCATCTGAATATGCGCAAGCTTTTTGAACAGGACAAGGACCGTTTTGAACGGTTCTCGTTACAGTTTCAGGACATCCTGCTGGATTATTCGAAGAACCTGATTTCAGCTGATACCATGTCGCTGCTGCTGGAGATGGCAAAAGCGTCAGATGTTGAGTCCTGGCGTGATCGCATGTTTCATGGTGAGAAAATCAATGACACCGAGCATCGTGCGGTCTTGCATGTCGCACTACGTAATCGTTCAGACAATGCGATAAACATCGACGGCGAGGATGTGATGCCCGCGGTACGCAGTGTCATCGATCATATGAGTGACTTCGCCGGACGTGTCAGAAACGGAGAATGGAAAGGATACACTGGCAAGCGCATCACCGATGTGGTCAATGTTGGCATTGGCGGTTCCGATCTGGGACCAAAAATGGTCTACCAGGCGCTCAAACCCTATCGCCACCCGGAAATGAGGGCGCATTTCATATCCAATATAGATGGTGCGCACACCGAGGAAATCCTGGGACAGCTCGATCCTGAAACGACATTGTTTATCGTATCTTCGAAGACGTTCACGACACAGGAAACCATCACCAACGCCAATACCGCCAGAAGCTGGTTCCTCGCGACTGCCAATGACGAGCAGCATATTGCGAAACATTTCGTTGCCGTATCGACTAACCGCGAAGACGTCATCAAGTTTGGCATTAATCCTGACAATATGTTCGAGTTCTGGGACTGGGTCGGCGGCCGTTATTCGCTGTGGTCGGCTATCGGTCTGTCCATCATCCTGCTGGTAGGCGAAGAGAATTTCCTTGCGCTGCTCGATGGCGCCCATGCCATGGACAACCATTTTGCGTCAGCGCCACTGGCGGAGAATATGCCGGTGATACTGGCAATGCTGGGCATCTGGTATAACAATTTCTTCGGCGCCGAGACCACGGCGATCCTGCCGTATGATCATTACCTGCGCAGTTTGCCGATGTACCTGGAGCAGGCCGACATGGAAAGCAACGGCAAGTCCGTTGACCGCGATGGTCATCATGTTAACTACAACACCGGACCTATTGTATGGGGTGCGACCGGTATCAATGGCCAGCATGCCTTTTACCAGTTGATCCACCAGGGCACAAAACTGATTCCGGCCGATTTCATCGCTTCTGTGCAAACGCACTCAAAACTGAAACAGCAGCACGACATCATGATGTCGAATTTTTTCGCGCAGACTGAAGCGCTGATGCGTGGCCGCACACTGGAAGAGACCGTCGAAGCCATCGAGCAATCCGGCACGAATATTGATGATGTGCGCGATCGCTTACCGCACATGGTGTTCGAGGGTAATCACCCGAGTAACACCATCCTGGTGAATAAACTGACACCTTATAGTCTGGGGTCGCTGATCGCGCTGTATGAACATAAGATCTTTGTGCAGGGCATTGTCTGGAACCTCAATTCCTACGACCAGTGGGGTGTTGAACTGGGCAAACAGCTGGCGAAAAACATACTCAGCGAGATTGAATCATCAGATACGACGGCCAGGCATGATTCATCCACCAGCAGCCTTATCAGCTATTACCTGCAGGTGAGCCGTGAACGGGGTGAAAATCGCGATGCCTGATCATCTGCCTGATGGCATGCTCATTGCATTGTCTTCAAGTATCAGAAGCAGCCTGTAGATGAATATCATTGCGGCAGATGTTGGTGGCACCAAAACCCGGCTAGTCGTTGCAGATACCAATACGCCGGACGATGTGCTCTACGAGGCCAGATACAGCAGTCGCGAGTTCGACAGTTTCGAGCCTTTGCTGCAAACATTCATTGAGGAAAGTGGCAGTGAAAACAGGCGGTTAGCTGCATTGTCGCTGGCATTGCCGGGCGTGGTGAACGGCGCTGATGCGACCCTGACGAACTTGCCGTGGACCATCAGGAAAAAAGTATTGCAGGATGAATTTGGTATTGAGCAGGTTCATTTTATGAATGATTTTCAGGCATCCGCCCTGGGCATCCCGCATCTCAAGGGCCAGGATCTGGTCTGCCTGAACAGTGGCGTGTACGAAAACGAAGCAACACGCGTTGCAGTGGGTGCGGGTACCGGGCTGGGCGTCTCATGGATGCTGAACGACGGCGCTAACACCCGCGCCTGGTCGACAGAAGGTGGGCACATCGATTTCGCCCCGGTTGACGAGCAACAGATTGAGCTGCTGAGGTTCCTGATCAGGCGCCATGGACATGTCTCTTATGAGCGCCTGCTTTCCGGTGATGGACTGGTGGCGCTGTATGAATTTTGTAGTGGAAATGAGCGTGCTGGAATTGATGCGGCGTGGGTACACGCAGAGGCTGAAAATAATAATCAGGCTGCAAGCAGGGCAATGTCATTGTTTGTGCGTATTTATGGTGCTTTCGTCGGTAATATGGCGTTATTATTCAAACCACAAGGTGGGATTTACATCACCGGTGGCATCGCAGCAAAAATCATTTCGTGGATGAAGTCTGATGACTTTATCTCTGCATATTTAAACAAGGGGAGAATGCGGGCATTGGCTGAGCAAACGTCCGTATATCTGGTTATTAATGAGCGTGTTGGCGTGATAGGCGCCATAGCAGAAGCAGTCAAGCAGGCAGGTAGAAAATAATGACTATAAGTCACCAGAAGCAGGCGAAAAACTATCGCTATTATATTGATTCAAATATCGGTTCCGAGCTGACGAGAAAAACACTGGTGCTGGTTCTGGCGGGCGGTGCAGGCTCCAGGCTCAAGGGGCTGACCAAGTGGCGCGCAAAACCGGCAGTACCTTTCGGCGGGAAATACCGCATTATTGATTTTGCCCTGTCGAACTGTGTCAACTCCGGGCTGCGCCGCATAGGTGTGCTGACGCAGTACAAATCACATTCGCTGATTCGTCATATGCAGCGTGCGTGGGGCTTCATGCGTGCAGAAATTGGCGAGTTTGTCGAAGTCATTCCCGCGCAACAGCGTGTTGCCCTGGACTGGTATCGCGGTACTGCCGATGCGCTTTACCAGAACATCGATATTATCCGTCGCCATGGACCGGATAACGTCATCGTGCTTGGCGGTGATCACATCTATACAATGGATTACTCCAAGATGTTATACGAGCACGTTACTTCGGGTGCTGATCTGACCATCGGCTGCATCGAAGTACCGCGTGAAGACGCCAGTGAATTTGGTGTTATGTCGGTTGACGAGAATTTCAGAATCACCAGGTTCACCGAAAAGCCGGATGATCCGGAACCGATGCCGGGAAAACCCGATAAAGCGCTGGCGTCCATGGGCATCTATATCTTTTCCACCGCGTATCTGTATGCGAGCCTGATTGCAGATGCAGAAGATCCTGATTCAGCACATGACTTTGGCAAGGATATTGTGCCGGAGAGTATTACCAAGTGCGTTGCCAATGCTTTTCCGTTCCTGGACAAAGATGGTGAGCCCGCCTACTGGCGTGATGTGGGCACGGTCGATTCCTACTGGAAAGCCAACATGGAGCTGTGCGAAGTTGAGCCGGAGCTGAATCTTTATTCACGGGAATGGCCGGTATGGAC
>DAOWLL010000110.1 GCA_030641945.1 Gammaproteobacteria bacterium
GTATTCGCCAGGCCTTGTTCCAGCTTTATGACGGGTTCCCAGCCAAGTTTTTCTTTAGCCAGTGTTATGTCAGGCTGGCGCTGAGTAGGATCATCTTGCGGCAGCGGCATGTTGATCAGCTCTGAGCTGGAGCCGGTCATTTGCAGGGTTTTTTCTGCGAGTTCACGAATGGTAAATTCACCGGGGTTGCCAAGGTTGACCGGGCCAATAAAATCATCTTCTGAATTCATCAGGCGAATAAACGCATCGACCATTTCATCGACATAGCAGAAAGAACGGGTTTGCTCACCGTTGCCATAGATCGTGATTGCTTCCCCTCTAAGTGCCTGTACAACAAAATTTGATACTACACGGCCGTCATTTGCGTGCATTTTCGGTCCATAGGTATTAAAGATGCGCGCAATCTTGATGCGCAGCTTGTGCTGGCGGTAATAGTCCAGGAACAGGGTTTCAGCGCAGCGCTTGCCTTCATCGTAGCAGGAACGAATACCGATAGGATTGACGCGTCCCCAGTAGCCTTCTACCTGTGGGTGCACTTCAGGGTCGCCGTAGACTTCGGAGGTGGATGCCTGCATTATTTTTGCACCGGTTCTTTTTGCCAGCCCCAGCATATTAATGGCGCCATGTACGCAGGTCTTGGTTGTTTGCACCGGGTCATGCTGGTAATGAATCGGAGACGCAGGGCAGGCCAGGTTGTAAATCTCATCGACTTCGATGTAAAGCGGGATGGTGACATCATGCCTTAGCAACTCAAAGCGGGGATTCGACATTAATTCAAGAACGTTCTGCTTGGTACCGGTGAAGAAGTTATCAAGGCAGATCACCTCATTCCCTTCATTCAGTAATCGCTCACACAGGTGCGAGCCAAGAAAGCCGCCACCGCCAGTCACTAAAATCTTTTTCTCGATCATTTTTCGCTACCTTGATTATTTTGCTTGTTCGTTTTTATTTACTGCGCTTATCTTGCGGGATGATATCCCCGGGCTTGTTATTTTCCCGCATATACTGCATCGTGTCCCGCATCGCCCCAGTGTATTCAGCCAGTGTTTTCGTGATCCCGGGATGTTGTGCCGACACATCTTCTCTGGGCGTATCAGAATCCAGTCTGTGCAGTTTTGCATCAGTGCCGTCAAAACGCATCATAAAATAATATTCATCGTTGAGCAGGCCGATAATACGCCCGCCGCCATGTTCAATGGTGAATGCATAGCGATTAGCATCGAAGCGCTTGTCCAGCAGGTCCCTGCCCAGGGTGCTGTCAATGTAGTCAGTGCGGGTGACCGAGGCTATCGTCGGCAGCACATCGACCTGGCTTGCCACCCTGGCAAACGTTTCGGGCTCAGTGATTATACCTTTTCCGACCATCACCAGGGGTACCCTGAGGCCCGATATTCTCAGCTGTTCTTCGGATTTCGGTGTGTGTTTGCCGGTGCTGGCCTGGATACCGTGGTCACCGAAAAATACGAACAGGGTATTGTCAAAATACGGCTCCTGCTCGGCGAGTTGCATGAAATGCCCGATGCTGTGGTCCATGAAGCGGAACGAGTTGAGTTCTTCCAGTGAGTGGAAGCCGTAGTCGGTAACCTCGTGCTCGAGATCATCAGCGGTGAGCACTTCGAAACCCCTGTTGTCCTCCGGGATGGTATAGGGGCGGTGGTTGCCCGAGGTCTGGATGATGGCAAAGAAAGGCCCATCGACATTCTTCAGTACGTAATGCGCCTCTTCGAACAGGCTCAGGTCCGAGATACCCCAGACATCGACCCGGGGCGATGTGTAGCTGCCTTCCTCGTAAATTTCAAGCTGGGGGATATTGGCCGAAAGCAGGCCCCTGATGTTGGCCCAGCTGGCGCTGCCGCCGAGGAAATAAAATTTTTCATGTGCATCAAAAGCATTGATGATGGTGTGCTGATCAACGATAAGTGGATTGCGGCTCGAGGTTTTGTTCAGTTCGATATCGGGAATGCCGGTTATAAACGTCCACACCGAGCGGGCCGTGCCGGTCTGGGTCACATAAAAGTTGTTGAAGAAGTAGCCCTCGCTGGCCAGCCTGTCCAGGTGTGGCGTCGGGTTCAACGGGTTGCCGCCGAGACCGGATTTATAGGACGCAAACGATTCGAGTATGACGACGACAACATTCGGTTCCATCTGCCCCGGGTCGGTGTCGAAATCAAAGCGCCGGGTGTAATTCAGCTTATCCGGGTCAGGATTATCGACCGCCAGGTAGTCAGCCATCAACGGGTAGGAATCCCTGGCGGCGGGTATATCGAAGGTTTCGTCCTTGTTTTTCAGCGTATTGAAGAAATACAGGATCGGGTTGGTTGCCAGCTGGCCGGTAAAGGCATGCGTGCTGAAAAATGCATCGCTCCAGCGCAGCGGATACCACGAGATCTTTCCGTACAGGCCAACCAGCACGACAAAGAAAGTAATGATGACAATGGCCGTCTTCTGGTACCAGCGACGGTATTGCCCCGGCATCGGCTGGATGTAGCCGGTGACGAACCTGAACAGGGCCATGCTGGTATAAACCAGTAAAATCAGCACCAGGCTGCCGGTGATCACCGGGTAGGTTTGCCAGACCATGGTTGCCGATATCTGCAGATTTTCCAGGAACCTGAGCGCAGTCGCGTTCAGCCGTTGCTCGAGGTAGGCATAATGGCCAAAGTCAATTGCGTAGACCGCGAGCAGGCCGAGCACCACGATGCTGGCATAGACAAACCAGATGCGTTTCCCCGCCTCACTGTAGACCGGATGGATCGGCTTGATCCAGCCCAGCAGCAATATCGGCATGGCGAGCCCCAGTGAAACCTGCAAATCGTATTTGAACCCGAGGTAGAACGCCTGCATCAGCTCAGCAGCGGGTGCCGGATCCAGTGGACTGTTGAATCTGAGCCAGAATACGACCCTTAAGATGGTTTGCACCAACAGAAATAACAGTACCGCCTTGATCGTGTAAAGCTGCAGCCTGGGCAGGAATTTTGTTAGTGATTTCATTGAATTGGGTAAACCTGAAAATAACAGATTTGAGGCATCCTATAAGGCTGCGTAGTGTATCATAATGGTCATTATCGCTACGTTATGTGCTACATATGTACCATGAGCTGGATTAAACGGTTAATTAAGGTAATTCTTTTTCTTGTTGTTGCATATGTAGTCGGCAGGGTAGGTGTTGTCTTTTTCAGCAGTCAGCTTACCGGGGAGCGTGCACCCTATCTGCAGCGTTTGACCCAGGACAGTGTCACGATACGGTGGCAGACACGTGAAAACAGGATGGGTGTGCTCAAATACGGCCTGCACCCGGACCATCTGAACTACACCCTGCTAGAAGACTCCGTCGGCAAAATCCACTCTATAACGGCTAACAGGTTAGAGCCGGGCAAGCGATATTATTATTCGATTGGTGATATCAGTGGCTACAAGGACCCTGATCCGGAACACGACTGGTTCCACACCATGCCAGAGGATGGATCGGGGAAACCCACACGTATCTGGGTCATTGGCGATCCAGGCCAGCCTGGAGAGGTGTCACTCGCTGTGCGCGATGCCATGCTGAGCTGGATTGATGAAAACCCACGGTCAGACAACGAATATATCAACCTGTGGCTCGCTTTGGGTGATCTGGCTTATCGTTCAGGCACAAATGAACAGTTCCAGGCCGCATTATTCGATACCTACCCAAATATTCTGCGAAATCAGTCACTTTGGCCGGTTTACGGTAATCATGACGCGCGCCGCTGGACCTACTTCAAGTTATTCACGCTGCCAGAAAATGGCGAGGCGGGTGGTGTGCCTTCCGGTACAGAAAACTACTATGCCATTGACTATGACAACATACACCTGGTGATGCTCGACAGCCAGGATTCGAATTTAAAACCCGATAGCGACATGCTGGCGTGGCTGAAAAAAGACCTGTCAGAAAACACCAGGCAATGGTTGATTGCAGTGTTTCATCATCCGCCCTATAGCAAGGGGACGCACAACTCCGACGAGAGAAAAGACAGCGCGGGCCGCATGGTCAAGCTGCGGCAATATGTTTTACCGATACTGGAAGCGGCCGCTGTCGACCTGGTTCTGTCCGGCCACAGTCATATGTATGAACGCAGCCATTTGATGGATTGCCATTATGGTCAATCGGATGAGTTCAGCGACAACAATATTATTTCAAGGGGCATTCACGGACAGTACAAAGAATACAGAAAGCCGAAGAATAATATTGCCCATTCCGGGGCAGTCTATGTGGTAGCAGGCTCCTCATCAAAAGTGGACTCCGGTCCGCTGAATCATCCTGCCATGGTCGTGTCCATGGAAGAAGCCGGTTCACTGGTGATCGATGTTGAAGGCAACAGGCTGACATCACGCTTTATTAATGAAGAAGGCGTCGTCAAGGACGAGTTTTCAATTCAGAAGCAAAACGGATTTACCAGCAATTACACGCAATGCATTGTTCAAAAAGAAAGTCAGCAGAAGGAAACCACAGAGCAGGATAGCGTTCAGGCCGAGTAATCCTCCAGTGCCCTGGTCAACCTGGCAGTCACGTCTTGCGCTGTTATCAGCGCCATGCACTCATCATTCTGGATACGTTTGCCCCAGGGCGCATCATTAACTTCCAGCTCGTAGTATTTACGCAGAGCCTCGGGATATTTGTTAACGACAAGCTCTTTGTAGTTATAGGGGCCGGCACGCTGCGGATTGGTGGCGGCATAGAGGCCGATCACCGGCGTGCCCAGGGCGCTGGCAATGTGTGCCGGCCCGGTGTCAGGTGCAATAACGGCGTGTGATAAATGCAGCAAGGCAACCAGTTCCGGCAAGGTGGTTTTACCCACCATATTGTGTGGTTTATGACTGCACAAGGCTGCAATGGCGTCGGCCATGTTGCGTTCATCACTGGAAGGGCCGCCCGTCAGCAGCACGGTCATACCATGGTGTTCAGCGGCGAAGTCAGCAACTTCCGCATAGCCTTCAGCCGTCCAGTTGCGCCAGTTGCGTGATTTGGCGACAGCGCAGGGGTTGATTGCGAGAAACTTGTCGCCACTGATCATCTGCTTTACGTTTTCAACAGCGCGGGCAGAAACCGGCAAATCCCATTTAAATACCGGCTCAAGCCCGAGGCGCCTGGGGAACTCGATGAAACTGTCGACCACATGCTGCCGGGTGCTGCGTGGAAAAATCTTTTCATTGGTAAACAGCCATTGCATGTCTTTTGCACGAGCACGATCAAAGCCGAGTTTTATTTTTGCTTTTATTAACAGGCTGGTGATCGAGGCGCGTAAAGACAGTTGCATATGCAGCAGAACATCGAAGCGGTGATCAGCAAGTTTGCTGCGGATATCGCGGTATGCACCGAAGCCAAGCGATTTGTCAAAAGTGATAAACTCAACACCGTCAATCTCACTGACCAGGGCATGCTCGTTTTTGCCAATGACCCAGGTGATCCTTGTTTTCGGCCAGTGATGTTGCAGGGTCCTCAAAACAGGCAGTGCGTGGGTAATGTCGCCAATTGCAGACAAACGCAGAATGCATACTGAATCAGGTGTGGAAGAGAGTGGCAGAATCATTAAAAAAGGAAAGTCTGGTCAGTATCGGTAAGCGGCATATCCTATACGATGCTTCATTGATTGAACATCCGCAGGCCGAACTTTTTGATATCGACAAGGCGCAGCAACACGCTGATGAACAGTCATTGGCTGAAGGCAGAGGCCATGCTGTCTTTTTTAAATACCAGGGGCAGGACCTGGTATTAAAGCACTACCAGCGCGGCGGCAAGATAGCGGCACTGATGGGTGATAAATATATTGGTGCGGACTGTAACAAGTCGCGCTCTTTCCGGGAATGGCGTTTATTAACACAGATGTGCGAAATGGAGCTGCCGGTGCCAACACCGGTTGCTGCCAGTTGTGTCAAACACGGCATGCTTTATCGTGCGGACCTGATCACCAGACAACTCAACAACGTGGTAACACTTGCAGACTACCTGCTGGAAAGTGAATGTGATGCAGCAAGCTGGCGTGCAGTCGGCTGCTGCATTCGCCGCTTTCACGATGCGTCTGTTTATCACGCCGACCTGAATGCGCGCAACATACTGCTCAATGCTGAAAACAGCAATGTCTACCTGATCGATTTCGACAAGGGAAGCATACGATACCTCGGTGAAGCATGGAAATCATCGAACCTCGCACGCCTGCAACGTTCGTTGCTTAAATTCAAATCTTTGAACACAGTGTTTCACTTTAGCCAGCATAACTGGGATGCGTTATTGAATGGCTATAATGAATAGTGAATAGTGAATA
>DAOWLL010000621.1 GCA_030641945.1 Gammaproteobacteria bacterium
ACATATTAATCCAATACGCGGTCACTAATGAATAATTTTGATATAATAATGGTATTCATGTATGCATGGGCAATTGATTTCCCGCGCCATATTTACCTGCTTATTTCTTTCAAAGTCACCAAATTACTCTCAACTAAACCTTTACATTCAGCAACAACCCTTGAGGTCAGCTTTTTTAAATCATGATCATCCACAACGATTTGCCGCATGCGTTTCCCTAAAGCTTCCCGCTCTTGAAGGGGCATTTCCAGCAAATACACCAGTCGTTCACTCAACTGCTCGACCTTCCAGTCCACCACCCAGTCTTTTGCCAGTTGAGGCCCCAGCACTTCCTCAAAGCTTCGGTTAACAACAACAACAACACCGCTGGCCATTGCTTCAAGTACTGCCTTATCAATTCCGCCGGTTTCAGCCAGATTGACGAAGCAGTCAGCTTCCTGATACACACGCCAAACCTCATTATAAGGCACAGCGCCCGCAAAATGTATATGTTCAGTTAATCCATATTGTGCCACCTGTTGTTTTAACTCAGCAAGATATGCCTCTCCCTCTTCTGTGCCATAAGAATCGCCAATTAATACCAGTTCCACCTGCTTTTCAGGATGGCGAGATCTAATAATGTCAAGCGCCTCAATTGCCAGTTCAAGCCGTTTAACCGGCATGATCCTGCCTACACTGATAATACGAAACGGTCGGTTGTTTTCTACAAGCTGTGAGCGCAAGCGGAACAACTCAGTATCCACTCCGTGGCCAATTACCTTTTTCTTAGGAGTGCTTACTCGAAAACTTCCATCTGCCGCAGTGACAACGATATCAGAAAAAAACACACCCAGCTTCAGGGCAAATGTCACTGACTTATGAGTGTACCATAAAACCTGCGGAATTGCTTTCAGCCTTAGGATAGGACCAGCCATAGCAACAAATAGCGGACTCATGTGGGCAAAACAGGCATCTATTTTTTGGCTCTTCAATATTCTAAAAAGCAAACAATAAAATCGTAATGCTCTGTGTGGCTCTGAATAGCCTTTTTCTTTTCCCATTGAGAATACCTCTACATTATCAGGCACCTCTATTTTACCGCTGCACATGGTGATAACACTGATGTGGTCAACTTGCTTGGCTAGTTCACGTATCCATGCGGTGGTAAAGCCCAATACCGAGTCAGACGAGTCTGTTTTCAGGTTAAAAAGCATTAAGTTCATGCTGTTTGCGATCCTTATTTGTTGATTGAGCTGCCAATCTTCCCCATGCATTAACCAACTTTTTAATTAATGCGGGTGAACTTAGCTCTTTTTCAACATATTCCCGCCCTTTCAAACCCATGGTTCGTGCTTCATCAGGATTACTCAAAAGATGCACAGCAGCCTTGGACAGCTTTTTACCATCGCCCTTAGGCAGAAGATAACCCGACACTTTATGCTGAACAATATCTTCAGGGCCGCAACAGGCCGTACTGACCACAGGAACCCCAGACAGAAAAGATTCTACAATCACCCTTCCATAACCCTCGTAATGCGAAGTTAGCAGAAATAGATCGGCCGCCGCATAAATTTCGGGTAATTGTTCGTAACCTATGCTGCCCAGCAGATAAATTTTATCAGAGAGTCCTTTGCTCTGAAT
>DAOWLL010000125.1 GCA_030641945.1 Gammaproteobacteria bacterium
ATCTTAGCCTGCTGTTGCCGGATGAGGCACAACGCAATATCGACTCGGCCACGCTGTTCCCTTTTGCCTACAAAGGACACAGTGATGCAAAGAAGGATGGTTATAAACCGCGCCTGAGTATATACCCGATTCTGATAGGGGTACCTGTCGTGGTCGTCGTCGTGATGACGTTGCTTTATCGCTATCACATTAGCGACATGTTGCAGCAGATACAATCGCTGGTTCAGTAAATGTATAAGATAAAATTCTAAATGAAGAAATTTTTCACTTTTCTGTTATACCTGTTCATTGTCCTGCTGATTGCGGGCGTTGTATTTGGTCTTGGACTGTTGCTGAACAGACCACTGCAGGAGTCTGCGATTGCAACGGCTGTAATACTCGGCATCTGGCTTCTGGTGGTGTTGATAAAGAAGCTTATTATTCGACAGCGCGCTAAAGCACAGGTCGAACGCATCCTGCAAAAAGAAGATGCCATTGTCGATGCCAGGCTGGGCATGACAACGAAAGAGTTAATGAAAGATTTGCGTAAAACATGGAACGGCGCAGTCAAATCATTACGCAAGTCGCACCTCAAGCTTCGTGGAGACCCTCTTTATGTACTGCCATGGTACATGGTATTTGGCAAGCCAAGTTCAGGTAAAAGTACTTCATTAAAAAATGCAAAGCTGCTGACACCTGCATTGGAATTATCCGAGCATGCGGAAGGCTCAACGCTGAACCTGGAATGGTGGCTCTACGACCAGGCCATCATCATCGATACGGCCGGGCGTTATGCTGTACCCGATGTTGACAAGCGCGACCGCAAGGAATGGGCAACATTGCTATCCATGTTGTCCAGGCACAAGCAGAAAGAGCCGCTTAATGGTCTTGTCGTTGTTGTAGCGGCTGATCGCCTGCTCGACTGTACAGAAGAAGAATTGATGGAAGAAGGCCAGCAGGTGCGTTCAGGTGTGGACGAACTGATGGAAAAACTGGAAATACAGATGCCGGTTTACCTGATGGTGACCAAGTGCGACCTGGTCGATCAGTTTACCAACTGGTGTAACTACCTGCCTGAAGAGTCTTTTCTGCAGGTCATGGGTTATTTGAGTGAAGAGGAAGTCACCGATATTGACCAGGAGCTTGACAAGGCATTCGATACCGTGCTGAACCGCATCAAGGAACTGCGGCTGCTGATGATGGAGCGCAGTGACAATCTTGATGACAGCCTGATTGAACTACCGGATAACATGGAGAAGCTGCGCAAGGGGCTGCATGCATTTACACAGACGGCGCTTAAGGACAATCTCTACCAGGAGACACCCAAGTTCCGTGGTCTCTATTTCAGCTCCAGCCAGCAGCACGTCACTGAGGGTGGAGATGTAAAAACAGTCAATCATGGCCGTTTCCTGCACCACCTGTTTACCCGTGTTATGCCACCGGATAGAGGCTTACTCAGCACCTTGCCGAGTGCCGAACGTTTGCGCAGGGCTTTCAGAAACTATGGCTTTGGTACCAGCGGCATCGTTCTCGCAGTCATCATTGTTCTGCTGTCATCGGCTTATTTACGTGATTACTCGTTGTTGTCTGAATTGACGGAAGCGCACACGGAATTTGTGCTGCAACACGACACTATCAATAATCAGCTTTATGCTTTGAACAGGCTGCAGGCTTTGATAAATGATATTGAAGCCGTGGAAGATCAATGGGTTATTCCCTGGTACGGATTTTACGGCTCATCACCGCAGCGTAAGCAGTTGGAAGAGCAGTTTGTAGAAACATTCAAGTCGCAGGTGCTTGAGCCGAGTGATCTGGCACTCACTGGCGCCAAAGGATTGAAGAGCAAACAGACAGCGCAAATTGTGTCCGGTCTGGTGCGGCGTATTAACATGATCAGCGCAAAGAATGCAGATGATGCAGAAGCCAATATAGCTGTACCCGCCATACCGGATGAGTACCTGTCGGTTCTATTTCCTGAAGTGACAGCTGAAACATCGCAGATTTTCAGCTCGCTTTACGACACCTATATAGCCATGATACAGCCGGACACCGAGCTGGTAGAGCAGCAGTTAAGCCTTGCAGCAGCGCTGGATCAGGTACTCAAGTCAAACCGTACCAATTATGGCTGGTTGATTGACTGGGCCAATGACCAGGGATTGCCATCTGTGAAGCTTGATGAATTCTGGGGCGGCAGCCGCCTGGTGAAAGATGCGCCTGAAATAGATGCAGCGTATACGCTGGAAGGCCGCATGTTTCTGCTGCGTTTCCTCGACGAACTGAATCTGGCAAGTGCAACGTCACCGCGCATTACAGCGATTGAAAAGGACTTTTTAAATTTTTATAACCGCAAGTATCTGCAGGTATGGAAGGCGTTTGCGGAACAATTCGATAAGGGTAAGCAGAAGTTGCGCGGTCGTAAAGAATGGCTGGATGCCCTGGAAAGCATGTCCGCTATTGATAATCCTTATTTTTCCCTGATGGCAAGGGCCAGGGCAGAGGTGGCACCTGTCATCATGGAAGGCATATTCCAGGCACGTGAACGCATCGATTATTTTGCTGACATCCAGGCCTATGCGGGTGATGAGCCAGCAGGTGGAGATTCGAAACTTGGCAAAAAAGCTGCCAGCCAAGGCCTCAAGGTGATTGGCAAGTTCGGCAAGGCTGGCAAGCTGGTAGCCAAGGCAGGCAAAACAGGAATGAAAACGCAAAAGAAAGTTGCCAGGGCAACCGGTAAGGGCAGGCCGGTTGATCTTGATACCGTACTGGAAGAAGCAGCAAAAACATACACTGCATACAAGAAGGCTTTGCAGGATATTTCTTTCAATGCTGATTCTGCAAAATTATCTTTCAATGCAACCGCCAGTGTATTTACCAAACCTGAAGATCCTGCCAGCGGTGACGGTGCCGGCGCACAAGCCTGGGCTGCAGTTCTGGATTTGCAGCGTATTCTGGGAAGACCGCGTGAAAGTACACAGATATTCTGGGACCTTTATACGGGCCCGGTCAGACTGGCATACGATTATATGAAGGAAGAGGCGGCCTGTTATCTGCAGGACAGCTACCAGGATAATGTACTCGCCGAGCTTGCCGGTGTTGACCAGGATAAACGGGGTGAAGTGTTGATCGGCGAAGGCGGGCTGGTATGGAAGTTCGTCGAAACGGATGCAGAACCCTTCCTGCGCAAAAAGTACAGAAAAGGTTATATCCCGAAAATTGTAAATGGACGTTCAATGCCATGGGACAGCGATTTCATGCGCTTTTTGAATAACGCGGATGAGGGAAGAATTATCGTCGCTAATGAATTTACTGTGCGTATCGGTGCATTACCGACCGGCATCAACCAGAGTGCCACTATTTCACCGTACGCGACTTACCTCGACCTGCATTGTGCGGATGGTATTCAGACGCTGGCGAACTACAACTACACAGCTTCCACTGACTTCGTATGGTCGCTAAGCAAATGCGGCAACACGTCCTTGCGTATCGAAGTCGGAGAATACTCCCTGCAAAAAGACTACAAGGGGCGCAAGGGTTTTGCCAAATTCCTGGCTGATTTCCGCGATGGGCGCCATGTCTTCCGTGTTGAAGAATTCCCTGAGCACGCATCAAAATTACGCAATGCTTCGGTTACGACGATTGATGTTCAGTACAAGATCACAGGACAGGGGCCGGTTATACAAATGTTGAAGTCGGTACCACTGTCCCCGCCCAAACAGGCTGTTGCCTGCTGGTCGAATTAGCTCAAGGGTGTGGTAGCAAGCGCAATGGCAGAACAGGCTACACAATCAACAACCACTGACCGGGTCAACCTCGTGTATGAATCAATGGTTGGTGACAGGGCTGAAGAGATAGAGCTACCGCTACGTTTGCTGGTGCTGGGTGACTATACACTCAACGAATCATCGGAATATTTCACTGATCAGGACCCGGTTGTACTGAAAACGCCAGGTATAGACACGCTGTTCTTGAGATATCAGCCAGAAATTACGCTGACAATGAAGAACTGCCTTGTTGATGATGGCTCAAGCCTTACTCTGTCATTTCGCTTCAGGACATTAGCAGATTTCGATCCTGACCAGCTGGTAAGAAATTCCAGAGAGTTGAGTTCTATTATCAAGTTTATTACTGATCTGGGCGACGTGCTGCAGGAAAGCGAGCAATCCAGCATTGACACAGAATCAATTGATGGCGCCATACTTTCTATATTGAATGCAGAGGGTATAAGCGTTGATTCGCTGGATTCTTCTAATGACCAACCAGGCTGGCTGATATCCGATCTTGGAATTCGAATCAAATTACAGTTAGATGAGTTGTTACACGATGAGCGTTTTATGAAGCTCGAAGCTGCCTGGCGGTCAATCAATTTCCTTGTCGAAAGAACCGACTTTACAGAGAATTGCGAGATTGCTGTACTTAATGTCAGTAAGTCGGCACTGCTGGCAGATTTCGAAGACTCTCCCGAGGTGGTCAGAACACAATATTACCAGACGGTATATACATCTGAATTCGGCCAGTTTGGCGGCAGGCCTTATGCTGCAATTATCGCCGACTATGAATTCGGACCCTCGTCAAAAGATGTCTGGTTGATACAGCATATAGCCAGTGTATCGGCCATTTCACATGCGCCATTTATCGCGGCGTCCTCGGCATCATTTTTCAGTATTGATTCTTACTCCAAATTCAGCAAGCTGCGCGATATCAAGTCTATTTTTGAGCAGCCGTCATACGCAAAGTGGACATCGTTCCGTGCAACGCCGGATGCGCGTTATATAGGCCTGACATTACCCTGTTTTCTGTTAAGGCAACCACACACTGTTGCAATCGGCCCAATAGAATATCGTGAGTCAGTTCGCAAGAACAGGGTTAGTATGTGTTGGGGGAATGCTTCATTTGCATTTGCCAGCAGGCTGGTAAATAGCTTTGCACGCTACCGTTGGTGCCTGAATATCACAGGCAAACAGGATGGTCGGGTATCAGGTTTATCAGTAACAGGTTCCGGTGTGAGTGGCATGCATGCGGGAAAGATTCCTACACAATTTCTATTAACAGACAAACGCGAATCCGATGTCGTAGCACAAGGGTTTATCCCATTAAGTGTTCACAAGGGAGATGATATGGCCGCATTCTACTCGGCATATTCGGTACAGTCTTTCGCGGAAAATGAAAACAATGACACACGTGATATTTCTGCACGTCTTGGGGCACAGCTGCCATATCTGCTTATTGTGAGTCGTATATCACACTACATCAAGATGATGCAGCGTGAACACATAGGCTCATGGAAAAATCGCCGTGAAATTGACCAGTCACTGAATAACTGGCTGCGTCAGTATGTTTCTGATATGGATAATCCGGCGCCAGGTGTGCGAAGTCGCCGCCCATTACGCCGTGCAGACATTAAGGTTCGCGAAGTTGAAGGCAAAGGTGACTGGTATCTTACAAGTATCCAGATCTCGCCGCATGTTAAATATATGGGTTCAGCATTCACCTTGTCTGAGGCCGGAAAGCTGGAGAAATCCTGGTGATCTCAGGCTGATGTAACCGGCCTGGCATGTAACAGGATTAGAGCACTATTTCGCAATAGCGAGGAAACGATTATGCCCACACCGGGAAGTTTGACGATAACAGGTGAAGAGCAGGGACTTATGGAAGGCTCCTGTGAACTGGATGAGCGTGAAGGCACGATACTTGTGCAGGCTTTCGATCACGTGGTCGAAATTCCGACAGATGATCGAGGTGTCGCAAGTGGACGACGAGTGCATCGGCCAATGAAGATCACGAAGGAAATCGATAAAAGTACACCGATGTTATACCAGGCATTGTGTACCAATGAACTGCTCACCGAAGTAATGCTTGACTGGTATCGGCTAGACGGCACTGGCGAGCAT
>DAOWLL010000431.1 GCA_030641945.1 Gammaproteobacteria bacterium
GCACGGTTGGGTCCAAGGACATTACGGGTCTTATCGATAGCTTCTGTAAAAGGCTGAGCGGGCAATGGACCTGTTTTGCGATAGAAGGCCTCGATAGCCGTGGCTTCGCGTTGGTCGATGGGAACACAGCGTTGCAGCAGCCGACTGAACTCACGGAACACTTCCGGCAGCCCGAAGCCGGGTTGGGCATTGGGTCGGCTATGACCGCGCCACAAATCGAGAAGTTTTTGCAGCTGTCCGGTGCCCCGTTTTTCGTTTGCCCGTTGATAATCAAACGGGCGCTTTTTGGTGAAGGGTTTCAGCGGGAGCTGGTGCTCGTCATCGATGACCAGCGAGGCCTGGTGTTTGTCCACAGGGTCATAGCGAAAGTCACATCTTTTACCTGCGTAGCGGGCGGGGACACGGAAAAGCCCATTTGGCAGAGCCACCTGTCCGGTGGTCGGATGACTTTTGGCCCTGACAGTGACCTTAAATGCCTGGGCGAGTTCGGCTGCACCGACGCGTCGCGTTGAGATGCGTTGGGCCAGAGCTTGTTCGGGAGACATCTTTATTTCACGGTGCAAGTGGCGGTTGTAAACAAGTGCGATCGTTGCCTGAAGCAACGCTTCGAGGTGCTCGAGGTCAACAACCTCTTGTTTGGGCAGTTCATTGACAAACCATCTTTTCAGGGATCTGTGATAGGCCTCGATCTTTCCCTGAGCCGCTGGATTGCGGGACTTTACCCAGTTGCGATGCACGCCCAGCATGGCAAGCCCGGTGCGGAAAACCTTCGAGTCATAAGCCGAAGCACGGTCGAACTGCATGCGCAGGGCTATTCCCCACTTGGATGCGGCCAAACGAAAAACTCTGACGGCCGCCTCGATATTTTCGGCCGGTGCGATGATGGCGGCCAGGATGTAACGGCTAAAATCATCGAGAATCGACAGCACGTGAACCCGGATCGTTTTGCCGTTGATCAAAGTCACCGGGAACGGACCTTTGGCATCCAGTTGCCAGCTGTCGTGCGGGTGGTCGGTCTCGTAAAGATCCCGCAGCTTTTTGTCTGTGCCCTTTCGGCGCCGCAAAATTCCGGCAAAGGCCGGATGTGCATGAAGATCCCTGCTCAGTGTCGAGCGGCTGTAAGACAGCTTTCCGAACTCCAGCTCAAGGTAGAGCATCAGCTGAGTCAAAGACCGCTCGGGCTGTTCGTAGAGCAGCCCCAAGGCGTAGTTCACCTGGAGCGAGCGGTCGGATCGGGGCAGTCCTTTGTCTTTTCTGGCCTTGGGCATCAGCCCCAAAAAGCCCTTTTCGCGGTAGTTTTGTAACCATCGAAACAAAGTGCTTTTGCCGATGGGCTTCTCCTCTGATGAATGCGGCCATTTAACAGCACGTTTGGTCCGGTCGCGGACAATGCGCCGTTTTTGCGCTTCGGTCAGCTTCGGATCCAGCAGTGCACTGATCATTTCGAATCGCCAGGTGGCGATCTCCCATGAATTGGACATGACAATTGCTCCTTTGTCGAAATTTGAAGCCATGATCGCACATCCGTCGATTCAATGTGTTCAATCGCCGTGCAGCAAATTCCGGTTCTGAAGCCAAGGCCGAACGAATTGCCCCAGCTGACGATGAGACGGTTGAGCTCGACAAACTTGCAAGTGTTTTTGACCTCGAGCATTGTGCCAATAATTTCAAACCGTTTGCAGGCCTGCAGACGTTCCAGACGCCCCTGGCTGCGATAGCGCTCAGGGTTTATCCAAACGGGAATTGACTGCAGTGATTTCATTTGTGGGAACCGAATTTCCAGCTCTGCCAGGACCCTGGTGGCAGCAACGGCAAAGGCCACTTCTCCCATCGTGCGGCCTTGCCACCAGGCTCCCAAGCCCTCGGTCCACCCGTGCAGTGTTGTGTGCTGAGGAGTCCGCTCACCGTAGAGCTGATCCCACACCACCTGATGCAACGAAAGGTCTCCTCGGTTGTAAAGGCTTACCGAAAGCTCGATCACCGGCAGCGTGTAGTGCTTGTGTGCAAGAATATCTGATGGAAGCAGCCGGTACCGGCTTTTGCACATGGGACATTTGACCAGAACGATCTTGACCTTTGCTTCGACCACCGTATCGATACCGTCGTCATCCTTTTCAAGAGTCAATGCCGTCCGATCTACGGTGGAGTTCGTCAGTTCAAGCGCGCTCGGTGGGGACTGTGAGGAGCAATCGTGAGGATATTTCGGGCATGTCGTTTCGCACAAATAACTGGCAAGAAGTCCTTGCGAAAAAAGGCAAGCGTATGTATCATATGTAATTGGTATGGTGATCGGGATGGGGGTCTCCATCTTGATTGCCCGAAGGGGGCAGTGCTATGCCCCCTTCATCTTTATAGACATATCCGGTTCCCCGCCTGGAACCCTGTGATTGATCCCTATATACCCCTTTTTCTACAGGTTAACAAATGCACCGGCATTACCGTGAAAAATGCTCAGGAGTGAGTTTTCTCTCTCTATTATTTTTCTAAATGAAAAAAGTGAGAAAATGAGCTATGTGTCTTGGAGGGCGTAAGCTATGAGGTCC
>DAOWLL010000224.1 GCA_030641945.1 Gammaproteobacteria bacterium
CATTATGATTCGATTGCAAGGTAAAAAACTAGACCGAAACACATAAAAACCCTTTGCGTCCTTTGCGTCTTTGCGGTGATCAAATATTATTTTTTCAATAGCGCTTTGGCACGTGCAAAAACGGCTTCGAACATCGGGGTTGTCAGTCTTTTAGTCTGGGTGTTGTAGCGGCTGCAGTGATAGGAGTCGATAAGCACGCCGCGGTCGAGTTGGTGTTCTGCAGCGTGGCCGAATTTATAGTCAGACTGTTTCAAGCCGAGGCCCATGAGTACGGCTTTGTGCGCGATGCCGCCGAGGGCAATGATGACGTAATCATCAGGCAGTGCTTTCAGCTCTGCGCTCAGCCAGTTGTTACAGGTATTGATTTCTGTTGCGACGGGTTTGTTTTGCGGTGGCAGGCACTTGACGGCATTGGTGATGCGGCAATTGATCAGTTTCAGGTCATCGTCTGCAGCTATGGATTCGGGTTTTGTCGCAAAGCCGTATTTATGCAAGGTCTGGTATAACAGTATGCCGGCGTGATCGCCGGTGAACGGCCGGCCACTGGCATTGGCGCCGTGCATGCCGGGTGCGAGTCCAACGATACAACAGCGTGCTGCCTGGTCGCCGAAAGCCGGTACCGGCCTTGAAAAGTAACCGGGATAGTCGCTGCGCACGTCGGCAAGAAAGCTGGCAAGACGTTCGCATTGAACGCAATCGGTAGTAAATGAAGTCATGCGCTTATTCTATTATATGCTTTAAATGTGAAATGTAACTATTTGTTATTATTATGTATATTTTCGTCGAGTATGCCATGCTTCATCGCCAGGTGAAACATTTCTATGTCTGTGGTAACGCCCAGCTTTTCGTGCAGGCGTGCGCGGTAGGTGCTGACGGTTTTTGGGCTGATATTGAGGGTTTCGGCAATTTCATTATTTCTATGCGCCTGGGCAATCATCATCAGGATCTGCAGTTCCCTTTTTGACAGGCTGTCGATGATGCTGTCCTGGCCTGGCAGCATGGACAGCGCCAGTTGCTGTGCAATGTCCTTGGCAATATAACGGCCGCCTGCATGCACATCCCTGATGGCTTCGACCATTTCGTTTACATCATTTCCCTTGGTGAGATAACCTTTGGCGCCCCCCTTGAGCAGGCGCTTGGGTATCGGGCCATCAGCATGAACCGTGATGATGATAATACCGATATCAGGCCACTGTTTGCTGATACGCTTGGTGGCCTCGATGCCGCCAATGCCCGGCATATTGACGTCCATCAGGATAACATCGATATCCTTATGATGATTTCGGCATTGCTCAATCGCCGCTTCACCACTGTTTACATCCGCAACCACTTCGATGCCTTCCTGGGCTGATAGTATACTGGTGAAACCGTGTCTGACCAGGTCATGGTCATCGACAACCATGACGCCAATGTTTGATGCTTTTCCCGACATGTGTACACTTAAGTTATAAATGTTGTGGCGCACATATTAGCAGTGTGTCAATCAACTGCAACTGTAACTGCTTTATTGGGAGGTAATGTGCAGCCTTATTTTCAGCTCGATGATGATGTTATACATCTAAACCATGCCGCCGTCGCCCCCTGGCCGCGGCAGACTGCGCAAGCGGTAAAGGCATTTGCCGAGGAAAATGCCCGCCAGGGCTCTAAAGACTATGATTGCTGGCTGCTCAGAGAAAAGGAATTACGCCAGCGCCTGGCACAGCTGATAAACGCGCCATCAACGGATGAGATCGCTTTGCTGAAAAGCACATCCGAGGGCCTGTCGGTGATCGCCTATGGGCTGCGATGGAATTCAGGCGATAATATTGTTATTCCTGCAGAAGAATTCCCATCCAATCGAATTGTCTGGCAATCGCTTGAAAGCCTTGGTGTTGAAACCCGGCTCGTTCCAGTCACTGAGCTTGATGACCCGGAACAGGCGCTGATCGGCGCCATGGATAACAATACACGTTTACTGAGTTGCAGCTCGGTGCAGTATGCAACGGGATTGAGACTCGATATAGAACGCATGGGCCATGCCTGCAAGCAGTCCGATACACTGTTTTGCGTCGATGCAATCCAGTCGATCGGTGCATTGCAGTTCGATGTTAAGGCCTGCCAGGCGGACTTTGTCGTTGCTGATGGTCATAAATGGATGCTGGGTCCTGAAGGCAGCGCCCTGTTTTATTGCAGAAAGGCGCTCATCGCGCAGCTCGAGCTGAAACAGTTTGGCTGGCACATGGTGCAGGATGTTTCTGATTTCAATAAAAAGGAGTGGCAGCCGAACCAGACTGCGCAGCGTTTTGAATGCGGCAGCCCGAACATGACAGGCATCGTGGCATTGCATGCATCGCTTGGTCTGCTGCTCGATATCGGTATGGATTCTGTCGAGAAACAGCTCATGGAAAAATCGGCCTACCTGGTAAAACAACTGGCCGCTCTGAAAAATATCGAAATCCTCAGTCCACTCGATGACAACAGGCGTGCGGGTATCGTGTTGTTCAGCAAGCGGGATGCCGACACCGAGGCACTGTATCGCCATCTGCAAAAACACAATGTGATATGCGCGATGCGTGGAGGTGGAATCCGTTTTTCACCGCACTTTTATACGCCTCTGGAAAAGATCGATAAGGCTGTTTCGCTGGTCAGTGAATTTCGCTGAGAAGTGCGTCGGACAGGTACAAAAATTACAAAAAAACAGTAGCTTATTGAAATAAATGAACCGGAAAATGAGGTAATTGTCTTACCTTAAAACTACACTTGAATAATACGACTTAATCAAACAGGGTTTATATGCTGTGGCCGTTTAACAAAGTCAGGGATTTTGTCTGGAATAGAACCGTCAATTGGCTGACCTACGAGGGCGATAACCCCAGTGTCCCTTTATCTGATTTCGACAAGTTGCGATATGAGTTGCGACCTGGCGACGTTTTGCTTGTCGAAGGCCGTTCCAATGTCGCCGATATCATCAAGTCGGTAACACAAAGCATCTGGACGCACTCTATTCTTTATATTGGTCGCCTGCATGATATCGATGATCCGGATGTTCGCAAGCGCATTGGAAAGTTCTGCAGTTGCGCACCGGACGAACAGCTGATCATAGAATCACTGCTCGGTCACGGCACCATTATCAGCGAACTCGATAAATACCACGGTGAACATTTAAGGATCTGCCGGCCCAGTGGGCTGACACGCAAAGATGCGCAAGGCGTGATCAATTATGCAGTCTTTCAGTTAGGCACCGATTACAACGTGCGTTATGTGATGGACCTGGCGCGCTTTATGTTCCCATACTGGTGGATACCCAAGCGCTGGGTATCCACCCTGTTTGAGCATAATGCGGGTCGCCCAACCAAAACCGTATGTTCTGTAATGATGGCGGAGGCATTTGCTTCTGTACACTTTCCTATCAGGCCCGTTCTGCACCAGGATGAGAAAGGCGAGCTGGTAATGTATCGGCGTAATACCCGGTTGATTACACCCTCGGATTACGATTACTCACCTTACTTCGAAATCATTAAATACCCGATATTGGATCTTGATGAGCTGGCCCTGTATCGAAAACTACCATGGGACCGTGCCGGTGTGCACTGTAGTGAAATTGGCGATGGCTTTGTCGTCGAAAAATCAGATATCGATCTGATTGAGACCGGTTTCACAGAGCCGGATGAAACGACTGTAGAAGATCAAAGCGCTGTTATGGATGAGCCCGAAGCATCGTCTGGCGATGATGGGGAACCAAATGATACCGAACAGAATCTGAAACAACACCAGAATAATTAAAAGGAACCTGTCATGTTAATGTGGATTGGGCTGTTTATTCTTATTACAGCTGTCGCTGTTTATTTTCGTATATCACTCTTGCTGTGGTCAGTGCTTGTTGCGCTGGGTCTTGCTGCCATGCACTACGTACCAGGTGTTGGAACTGCCACACTTTCCCTGTTATGGGTCATTTATGCCGCTGTCGTTGTTCCTCTGAATCTCCAGGTGCTGCGTAAGAACTTAATCAGCAACCCTTTATTTAAAGGCATGGCCAGGGCAATGCCGACGATTTCACAGACTGAACAGGAGGCGCTCGATGCCGGTGATGTCTGGTGGGAAGGCGAACTGTTCAGCGGCAAGCCGGACTTTAGCAAGATCCGCTCCATACCCAAACCGCAATTAACAGAAGAGGAACAGGCATTTCTCGATGGCCCGGTAGAAGAACTGTGCCGGATGACGAATGACTGGGAAATAACCCACGAAAATTTTGACCTGTCTGAACAGGCCTGGAAGTTCATCAAGGACAAGGGTTTCTTCGCCATGATTATTCCAAAAGAATATGGTGGTCTGGGTTATTCGGCACTGGCGCATTCGGCAGTCGCGATGAAACTGGGCAGCCGAAGTGCTTCGACAGCCATTACCGTGATGG
>DAOWLL010000564.1 GCA_030641945.1 Gammaproteobacteria bacterium
CCGTAGAGCTCACACGAGGCTTCTTTTTCAATGATGTCGATGAGGTCTTCGATCCAGACAAAGCCGTTGGTCTCGGCATTGACCGTGACATGCGAACGCTGGTTGTGGGCCCCGTATTCCGAGATCTTCTTGGAGCAGGGACAGAGGCTGGTCACCGGCACGACGACCTTGATATTCATTTTCGGATTACCGTCGATGATTTCACCAATCAGGGTGACATCGTAATCAAGCAGGCTTTCGACACCGGAAACCGGCGCCTTTTTGTTTACAAAGTAGTGGAAACTCATTTCGATATGACCTGAATCGGCTTCCAGACGTTCGGTCATTTCTTTCAGCATTTCCCGAAAGGATTCAACAGTGATTTCACGTTCGTGGGTGTTGAGAATTTCAACAAAACGCGACATGTGGGTGCCTTTGAATTCGTGTGGCAAATCAACGTACATGTTGAAGTTGGCGATGGTATGCTGGATCTGACCGGTGCGGTCTTTTACCTGTACCGGATGGCGAATATCCTTAATGCCTACTTTATTGATGGAAAACGCGCGGGTGTCCTCACTGCCCTGAACATCGGGTAATGCATTTGTAGCTTTGGACTTTTTATCAAGGACATGGTCGGTCATTATTCATTCTCTTCACTGGTAACTACTCAGCTTACCCCTAAAACTCGCCATTTCTACGTTGAAAAATGGACGTTTACACGTGTAAACTCACATTTTCCGCCTTGAACTGACAAGTTTTAGGGGCAATCTGAGCAGTTACTGTTAATCTTGACTACTCGTTGAGTAGTTATCTTCACTATAGCGAACGCAGGCGCGTTCTGTTTCCCAAAGCGTAACTGCAGTTACTTTGATGCTGTCACTGTTTAAACGGGCAGAAATGGCTTTGTACATGTACGCAGCGATATTTTCTGCTGTTGGGTTAACTTTTTTAAATGGCTCAAGGTCATTTAGATAACGATGGTCAAGTTCATCACCGATTTCATTGGCAGCATTTTTCATCACTTTGAAATCAATAGCCATGCCGACATCATCGAGTCGGGTGGCCACCGCTTCCAGTTCAACTTTCCAGTTGTGGCCATGCATACGACTGCATGCACCGGGATAACCCCGTAAAGTATGAGCTGAAGCAAATTCGGTCACTACTTTCAGCTGGTAGCGAGCTGCCTTTGTCGACATATTTCTTAAAGCACCTAAATAATACCTGAGTAAAACAGTAGGAATTTTATCCTGTTTCACTTATATAAGCAATTTCTTAACTCGAGTCTGTATGGTCTGTAATATGCCGGCTTTATCGAGTTTCCAGTCAGACAATAATTCATCGGGCTTGCCATGATTAATTAATTCGTCAGGAAAACCTATTTGCAGTAGCCTTGTGGAGCGATTTTTCTCGTTGAGGTACTCGGATACCGCGCTGCCAGCACCGCCTGCAATGGCATTGTCTTCAATCGTCACCAGCAGGTCATGTTGCTCTGCAGCGGTTTTGATGGTGTTTGTATCCAGTGGTTTGACGAAGCGCATACTGTAAACACTGGCGCCGAGTTCTTCAGCAACCTCTATGGCCGTTGATAATAAAGTGCCAAACACCAGTATTGCGATTTTGTTGCCGTGGCGATATTGTTTCGCCTGAGCAAAGGGCAGGGCCTGCAATTTATTATTAGCGGGTTCATCTGTGTTCACCGCCATGGGTAAATCATGCGTGCAGCCACGAGGATAACGCACTGCGCTGGGACCATCATGTAAAAATGCGGTGGTTAACAGGCCGCGACATTCGGCTTCGTCGGCAGGTGTCATTATTACCATGTTGGGAATGCAGCGTAAAAAGCTGATGTCATAAGCGCCAGTGTGGGTGGGGCCATCTTCACCGACA
>DAOWLL010000172.1 GCA_030641945.1 Gammaproteobacteria bacterium
CATTTCACCACAGAAGCAATGTAAAACCAAATACTTCGGCATCCTGAACAAGCCTGATTTGCGTCTGGCTTCATAGTCTGTTATTTGTACGCACCTCGGAAATAAACTCAACCACAGGTTTGTGTACAAATGGCTAAAATGAACAGACTCAACCGCAGCGAACTGGCGGTACCCGGCAGTAATCTTCGCATGATCGAAAAGGCGCCAGATGCCGGTGCGGACGGCGTTTTCATCGACCTGGAGGATGCTGTAGCGCCCGACGACAAGGCTCAGGCGCGCAACAATGCCATCGAGGCCCTGAATGAGCTTGACTGGTCAAAAAGCACCATTTCAGTCCGCATCAACGGTCTCGATACACACTACTGCTATCACGACATCATCGACGTGGTCGAACAGGCCGGCGACAAGCTCGACAGCATCCTGGTGCCCAAGGTTGGCAAGCCCTCCGAACTCGAATTTGTAGCCCTGCTGCTGAGCCAGATCGAAGCGGCCAAAGGCCTCAAGCCCATATCGATCACGGCCCTGATCGAAACCGCGATGGGCATGGCCAATGTCGAGGCCATTGCACAGGCCTGCCCGGACAGGCTCGAAGCGCTGCATTTCGGTGTTGCCGACTATGCCGCCTCGACCCAGGCCAGAACCACCAGCATGGGCGGCGCCAACCCGGCCTACACGCTGCTGGCGCACCCGAATGAGGAAGGCCACCGTGAAGTTCACTGGGGCGACCAGTGGCATTTTGCGATGTCACGCCTGGTGGTCGCCTGCCGCGCGTATGGACTGCGCCCGATCGACGGCCCGTTCGGTGATATTCAGGATAAGGACGGCTACCTCTCGGTTGCCAGCTCCGACGCCGCTCTTGGTTTTGAAGGTAAATGGGCGATTCACCCGAGCCAGATACCATTAGCCAACCAGGTCTTCACACCGCCATCAGAAGATGTCGAATTAGCACGCCAGATACTGGCTGCGATGAAGCAGGCCGCCGCAGAAGGCAAAGGCGCTGTGTCTCTGAATGGTAAAATGATCGATGCCGCTTCTATCCGCCAGGCACAGGTGCTGGTCGATAAAGCCGATCAAATCGCCGCAAACGCTGCCTGAAATGTGTAACACCTTCGTTGATGGACGCGCTGACAGGCCATGAACGAATCAAGAAATAACCCTGGAATGCATTTATGAATATCCACGAATATCAAACCAAGGAATTACTCAAGTCCTTTGGCGTTCCGGTGCCGGAAGGCCGCGTCGCCGATTCCGAAGCCAGCGCCGGCATCATTGCCGAAGAAATTGGCGGAGAGCGCTGGGTGGTGAAGGCACAGATTCACGCCGGCGGCCGCGGCAAAGGCGGTGGCGTACAAATGGCAGATTCGATCGATGAAGTACGCAAGCACGCTGACCATATCATCGGTAGTCGCCTGATCACGCCGCAAACCAGCGCGGCAGGCAAGCTGGTGCAGCGTGTGCTGGTGGAATCGGCGCAGAATATCACCAAGGAATTCTATCTCGGCCTGATCATCGACCGGGTTGCCCAGCGCATCACCATCATCGCCTCGGCCAGCGGCGGCATGGAGATCGAGGAAGTCGCCAAAACCAACCCGGAAAAAGTCGTGCGCGAACCGGTTGACCCGTCCATCGGCCTGCCCGAGTTCCAGTGCCGCAAGATTGCTGCACGTATAGGCCTCACCGGCGCGCTGATGCCGCAGGCCGTGAAGCTGATGCAATCGTTGTACCGCTGCTTCCGCGACAAGGATGCACTGATGGCGGAAATCAACCCGCTGGCCATCGTCGACGGTGACAAACTGCTCGCCGTCGATGCGAAAATGTCGTTTGACGGCAACGCGGTACACCGCTACCCGGAAATCACCAACTACCGCGACTTTGACGAAGAAGACCCGAAAGAAGTCGAAGCCACCGGCCATGGCCTCAACTACATCGCGCTCGATGGCAACGTCGGCTGTATCGTCAATGGCGCCGGACTCGCGATGGCCACCATGGATGCCATCACCCTGCACGGCGGCAGCCCGGCCAACTTTCTCGATGTCGGCGGCGGCGCCTCGCCGGAAAAAATCGCCAACGCGTTTCGTATTGTCAGAAGAGACCCGAATGTAAAAACCATTCTGCTCAACATCTTTGCCGGCATCAACCGCTGCGACTGGGTCGCTGAAGGTGTAGTCCAGGCGATGCAGAAACAGGCCATCAGCGAACCGGTCATCGTGCGCCTTTCGGGCACCAACTACGAACTCGGCCAGGACATACTGAACAAGTCCGGCATGCCCTTTATAACGGCTGCCGACCTCGATGACGCGGCACGCAAGGCCGTCGCTGCTGTAAACAAACTGTAATCAACATAAAGAACAAACACCCATGAGCGTATTTATCAATAAAGACTCGCGTGTCATCTACCAGGGCTTTACCGGCCAGCATGCAAGCTTTCATGCCGAAGAGGCCATCAAACACGGCACCAATATCGTCGGCGGTGTAACCCCGGGCAAAGGCGGCGCCACGCACCTTGAGCGCCCGGTATTCGATACCGTTTCCGATGCGGTCATACAGGCCGGCGCCAATGTTTCGGGCATTTTCGTGCCGCCGCAATTTGCCGCCGATGCCATCCTCGAGGCCATCGAAGCCGGCATCGAAACCATTGTTGTTATCGCTGACGGCATTCCGGTGCAGGACATGGTGCGGGTCAAACGCTATGTGCTCGGCCAGGATGCTGTCATTTTCGGCCCCAACACCGCCGGCGTGATCACCCCGGAAGAGTGCAAGGTCGGCATTATGCCGGCCAATATCTACCAGCCCGGCCGCGTCGGCGTGGTGTCACGCTCGGGCACCCTGAACTATGAAGCCGTGGCGCAGATGACGGCACGCGGCCACGGCCAGTCCACCAGCGTCGGTATCGGCGGCGACCCGATCAACGGCGCCAACTTCGTTGATGTGCTCAGAGCTTTCAACGAAGACCCGGACACCGATGCCGTGGTACTCATCGGCGAAATTGGCGGCGCCCAGGAAGTTGATGCGGCAGAATGGGCGCAAGCCAACATGGATAAACCGGTGATCGGCTTCATCGCCGGGGTATCGGCCCCTGTCGGCCGCCGCATGGGCCATGCCGGCGCCATCATCTCGGGCGAAGCTGACACTGCCGAAGCAAAAATGAACCGCATGGAAGAACTGGGTGTCCATGTAGTACGTAACCCGGCAGAAATCGGTAAGACCGTCGATAAAGTTTTAAAGCAGTAATCACCATCGCCGTTTATAGTAGATACCAAAACCATCGATAGAAATTAGTAAAATCGTTCATGGTGAGCCTGTCGTTCATGCTAATTAATAAAACCGTTCATGGTGAGCCTGTCGAACCATGATCACAACGCCCAGAGGCACATATGGCACGCATCATTATTCTTTTTGCAATTATCGCCATCGGCCTGTTGCTCTGGCACAAGATATCCAATGCGCCTGCGGATAAACGCAAAAATCTGATCTTCTGGAGCACGACCGGTGTCATCATCGGCACCCTGGTGGTACTCGCCGCCACCGGCCGCATGCACTGGCTCTATGCCCTCGGCGGCACCATCGCCGCGTTCACGCCACGCGTGATCAGCGCCCTCAGATACCTGCCGCTGATCAACCGCTTCCGCCAGCAATACACACAACAAAAATCACAGCAGTCCGGCCAGCAGACAGCCGGCAGAGCCAATCCCGGAAAAATGACGGCAGAGCAGGCGCGTGAAGTACTGGGTGTTAAAGCCGATGCCAGCAAGGAAGAAATCGTCATGGCACACAGGCGCATGATGCAGAAAGTGCACCCCGAGCGCGGCGGCACCGATTACCTCGCCGCCCAGATCAACCAGGCCAAGGATACGCTGCTGGGTTGAAAAATCACTTCTGACATTGGACGTAGCCTGGGTTTCGCTCCACACCCACATAGACATAATCCCTGCCCTTTCAATGAGGTAGAATTGCGCCTCGAATTACGAGCAATATGGCACCTCATAATATACGGCACACGTGCTGATGCCGGCGACAATACAGGCGAAATATTAAATAACTGACAAGCACTGGAACATTTTAGTAACGCCAGGGTCTGAAAAAAACACCTGAAAATTTATCATGCCAGTATCTGAAGAAAAAAAAACCGAAACACGTGATCGCCTCAACCGCGACCCTGACTTTCGCGAAGCCTTTACCGTCGAAGCGCGCAACATGTACATGAAGGCGCTGAAGCACAACCCCGGCCTGGAAGATGAAATCAGCCGCTTTGAACAAATACTGGGTGCCGATCCAGACAGCTATGAATTTGATGCAGGTGAAATGGATGAAGTCGATATTTTCGAACAGATACTTAATGCCTACGACAACCAGGTGCTGCTGGAAGAAAAAAACAACAGCACCATTAATTAATAAAAGTTAGCAGTCACCAAACTTCCGCAACTGCCGCCTAATTACTTACGAGCTTATGAAACAACTACTTATAATCCCTTTTATCTCGATTTTGCTATCCGCCTGCATGCATCAGACCGACAGCCCGCGCGATGTAGCCAGCCAATACTGGCAGGCGCTAAAAAACGGCGATACCGAAAGTGCAAGAAACCTGGTTTCCAAAAACAGCCAGCAGGATTTTGACAACTACCTGGAACAACCGGCCGACGAAAAAACACCCATCGGCGAAATCAAGCTGGGATCAGAACAGACAACCGTTGTCACCATCATTTATCCCGAAGGCAACACTCCCGATGACTACAGCGCGTTTGACACCACGCTGGTGATGGAAGACGGGAAATGGAAGATTGATGCAACACAAACAGTCATACCAAGGCCCGCACCCAGCGAACGCGAACTCGATGAACTCGCCGACCAGCTGTCCGAATCGGTGCAGGAAAATATCGATTCAATCGAAGAGGCCATGAACGAGGGAATGAAAATGCTGGATGAGGCCTTGCGCGAAGGCTCCAGGGACATGGGCGAGTCCATGCTCAAGGGCATGGAAGAAATGAACCGCGCACTGCGTGAGTCAGTCGATCAAATGCAGAAGCGCCGCGAGGAGCAACAACCAAAGCCAAAAAAGGACGATGAAGGCGAGGGACTGATTTAAAGGCAATTAATAGTGAATAATGAATAACGAATAATTAACTGACAAAACAGAACTTGTCACA
>DAOWLL010000178.1 GCA_030641945.1 Gammaproteobacteria bacterium
CCGGGCGCATGGTAACCATCTCGTCGCTTACATCGGGTTTACCAGAGGGTATTGCAAATTGCATGATCAGGGCGGGTAATAAAAAGTTGACCACAGACGGGATAAATAGATGGAAGAACGTCTGGAAATCAACCATGCCTTTCTGCCATACCATCAGCGTAGTAATGTCACCAAACGGACTGAAAGCGCCGCCGGCATTTGCAGCAACAACAATGTTGACACACGAAACTGAAATAAAGCGCGTGTTGTCACCGCCAACAGCCATAACAACTGCGCACATCAGCAAAGCAGTGGTGAGGTTATCCGCAATCGGTGATAGAAAAAATGCGAGTACGCCTGTCAGCCAGAACAGGCTGCGCAGACTGTATCCCTTGCGCACCATCCATGAACGCAGTGTATTAAATACCTGGCGTTCTTGCATGGCGTTGATATAGGTCATCGCCACCAGCAGGAACAGCATTAGCTCGGCGTATTCGAGTAAGTCATGTCGAGCAGCTTGTTCGGCAGCGTGTCCCATACCATGCTGGGTAGCAACATAGGCAACCATTGCCCATATAACACCTGCAGCCAGGATGACGGGCTTGGATTTACGCAACTGGGTAAATTCTTCAGCCATGACGAACATGTATGCAATGACGAATATGGCCAGTGACAGGTAGCCAACAGTATGGGTGGTTAAATCCAGTGAGTGAGTTGATGTGGCGTCACTCGCAAAAGCAAAGTCAGTAAAAAAGAGACTTAGAAAGGCAATAACGCTTTGTTTGTTAAGTGCGAAATTAACAATTCTTGATATTTTCATGTGAGATCTCTTTAGTAATCATTGTTTACTGCCCATACACGACGACTGGAACTGTATAACAACCAGATGTTAACGGGTGAGAAAAAAGAGCAGATTATACTGATGTGCTGATTGGGTTGTCAAAATATATAAGTTATATCAATATCTTAGCGTGAACTTATTTGATTAAATAACAATGCTGGCGGGGCAGCCAACACCTGTGCCGCCGAGCCCGCAATAGCCATCCGGGTTTTTGGCCAGGTACTGCTGGTGGTAGTCTTCAGCATAATAGAATTGTCCGGCAGCTATGATCTCAGTGGTAATAGCGCCATAACCGGCCTTGCCAAGTTCGCTTTGAAACAGGGCGCGTGAAATTTCGGCCTGCCTGTGCTGCTCATCGTTGAAGGTATAAATGCCGGAGCGGTACTGCGTGCCGGCATCATTGCCCTGACGCATGCCCTGGGTCGGATCATGCGATTCCCAGAAAATCTTGAGCAGTTCCTCAAAGCTGATGATATTGGGATCGTAGACCACGAGCACCACTTCGTTGTGCCCGGTTTTGCCTGTGCACACTTCCTGGTAGTTCGGATTCGGTGTATATCCTGCTGAGTAGCCGACAGTCGTGGTGAATACGCTTTCTGGTTGCCAGAACTTGCGCTCAGCACCCCAGAAACAGCCAAGTCCGAAAATAACCTGTTGCAGGTTCTCGGGAAAGGGCGGAGTCATCGGGTTGCCGTTGACGAAATGCGTGGTGGCAACAGGCATTTTCTGCTCGCGTCCCGGTAATGCTTCATCGGGTGAGGGCATAAGCGGATTTTTATGCATGAACATCGACATATGCAGGATTATCACTAGTTCATATTCTTCGCCAGATTATATGACAGCAGTATTTATATATTTCCACATATTTAAAGAATATTAGCTGGTGAGCTGCGAAATTAATCCAGGCCCTTGATGTGGCCGTTGCTGGTCATGCTGGTTGCTGATCATATCTACCCGGCTGGTATAAAGGCCGGGTATATTAATGTCGAATGATTGTTGTTTTACGCTGAGCTATAACTGCGCTCTACCAGGTCTAGCAGGGTCATATCTTCCAACGAGTTATTGATTGACTCGTTGATGTTTTGCAGCAGCTGGTCAACAGCATCATCAGATGCGACATTGTCGGGATTCAGGTGGGTGCTTTCCTGGGCGCTGCGCACTGCATCCCAGATATCACCTATCTTTATATGTTCAAGTGATTTCCCGGGCAGGTAAACACGGTGTTTGTCGCAGCTTTCAGTAAGCAGGCCATGTTTTTCAAGCGGCCTTATAACGAGAGAAAGCGCCTCTGCTGCTATATCAAGATTCTTGCTTAGTTGCTGTTTTGTCAGTTTTTCGCTGTCACGGTGAAAACTCTGACCAATACGCAACATTAAAAGCAGGCCGATCTTTTCACGCAACCTTGCGCTGAGCCTGAGAACCTGCTGCCTGGAAGATGTACGTTCGGGGTGTTGATGATAAAAAGCAACGCTGGCGCCGATCAATAATATTAGCCAGCTGATATACAGCCAGATCATAAAGATGATGGTAACGGCAAAACCGGAATAGATTGCCGAGTAGTTGGTAGAGCCGGCAATGAACAGGGAAAATAACCAGCCTGTAATCTTCCACAACAGCGCCGCAACAACCGCGCCCGTGAAGGCAGACTTTAATTTTACTTTTTCATTCGGTACAAGAATGTAAATAAAGGTTATGGCGCCGGCAATAAGCAGAAAGGACGTGAGTTTACTGACGAGCCAGATCAGGGTGCCAAAGCCCTCCATAGATGCCAGTGCAGTGGCCACAGTCGATGTGCTTATCGAAGCTGTTAATCCGATACCGGTGAAGATCAATACCGGGCCAACCATGATGACACTGATGTATTCTGTTATGCGCTGTATGATTCCGCGGTATTCTCTGATGCGCCATGTATTGTTCAAGGCCTGCTCGATTTTCGTCAGCAGCGAGATCACCGTGTAGAAAAGAAAAACAAGGCTGAGTGAGCCCAGTACCTTGACATTAACGTTATCAACGAAGCCGATAATTTTTTCGGTTATTTCAACGCCCTGTTCACCAAGTGGTTGAAGTAAATTGAGCAGCAGCGGTTCTACCTGGTTATGTACGCCGAATCCTTTAAGAACCGAAAAGCTGACAGCCAGCAGTGGAACCATTGACAACAGTGTTGTGTATACAAGCCCCATGGCGCGAAGCGTTGGCAGGCCTTCTGAAATATCGCGTGCAGTTGCGATGAAGATACGCAGCATCTGAATAAGCCACGCCTGCCATCTATGCATAGAGGAAAGGCTGGTCTCCCAGATAAGAGTATTCAGCCAGTTTGTAATTGCGGCAAGCGTCATTGGTTAATGCTGCTGGTTTCACGTTGTTTTAACCGCCAACCCTGGTAGTCGGACTCGGTCAGGTAGGCTTTTTTGTTGACATAATCGAGCACGCCCCAGAGCCGGTAGTATTGCACCACGGAATCAATACGAATAATTTCCTTGCCGTTGTAATCAAAAAAAATGATCGTTGGTGAATAGAACAGGTTGAGTTCCTTGGCCCATTCACGCGCAGTTGTTTCTCGCCCATCCGGGGTGATTACAGCTGTATCCAACCACATGTTTAATTGAACGGTTTCCATGTTATTAATTTCAACAAGCGCTTCTTCTTCGTTTAATGGGCCCGAGTGCAAAAGATCGCAGGCGTGGCAGTCGCCCTGTTCGAAAAAGACGGCAAGGTGTTTTGTTGCTGGCTGCTTGCTTCTGTCCAGGTTATAAGGTGGTTCAGAAAAGAATTCGCGTTCATTCAGGCCGGCCAGCATAAAGAATGTGCCTGGCTCTGCGCGCTCAAGGTATTGCTTGAAAGATTCTTCCTTGTAAAAACCCTCGGTTACATACTGTAGCGCTGCCCTGAACTTGTAGGGTGGGTAATAGCCGCGAAGACGAAATACAGGCTTGCCATCAAGATCATAAAATACCAGTGAGGGCGTAAAGTTGGTTTTATATCGGATAGACAGGTCGCGCTCGGTGTACGTCTCACCATTGGTGTCTATGATGTCTTCGATGCCCCAGATATCTATCGGGATGATGTCGTAGTGTTCGCGAATGTAGTGTTCAATGTCGGGCGCGCCGATATTTACCTTCAGGAATTGCTCACAATAGGCGCAGCGCTTCTGCCCGAAATAAACCATGATGCCTGTTTTGCCGGTATCAGCGGCTTCCTTGATGTCCTCATTCAGGTCGCCAAGGCTGAGCTTGAACCAGTCAGGGTAAACCAGCTCCTGTTCGAGCATGGTATCGTCAAATTCCAGTTACTGATCGTCTCTGTCAGCATGGGCATTGGTCAGTATTAACAGGCAGACTGAAAGCAGCAGTGCTTTGAATAGTTGTCCACGCCGTTGTGGAATACGTGTGTGTAATATCATTATTGCGAATGAGTAAAAAATATATAGCTTTAATAGTACTATGAGATGTAACAAATGACAGCCTGCTTTAAGATAACTGCCTGTAAATATTGATTACGTGACACTATGACAGACACAGAGATGAATAAATCGGCGCCAGAAGCGCTCATGTTGCTGGGTACACACTGTCCACACTGCCCGTCTGTACTGGGCAGCCTGTCAGATCTGGTGAAGCAGGGTGTGATTTCGAAACTGGAAGTGGTGAACCTTGAGCAACGGCCTGAAACAGGCAGGGAACTGGGTGTGCGCTCAGTGCCCTGGGTGAAAATCGGTCCGTTTGAGTTCTCAGGATTGCACAGCAAGGCCGAGCTGCAATCATGGGCCGAGCAAGCAGGTACTGAACAGGGAACTACAAAATACTTCGAGCAGTTGCTGGGTGAAGGTGAAGTGATGCGGGTGCTCGGAATGATCGGCAAGGACCACAGTATGCTGCATGCGCTGATAGGGCTGGTCAGCGATGCCGATACCAAAATCAATGCACGTATCGGTGCCGGTGTCATTATGGAGGACTACGAAGGCAAGCCGGAGTTGCTGGCATTAATACCCGAACTGGGTGAGTTGACCAGGCACGAAGATGCGCGTGTGCGCAGTGATGCCTGTCATTATCTTTCGCTTACGCATGATGTTTCAGTGAAGCAGTTTGTCGAGCCTTTGCTCGATGATGAGCATGAAGAAGTGCGCGAAGTGGCCGAGGAGAGCCTTGCTGAATTAAATAATGCAGGCTGATGCCGGTCCTTTAGTCAG
>DAOWLL010000171.1 GCA_030641945.1 Gammaproteobacteria bacterium
ATTAAGTCGGTTTTGTGACATTCGAGCTATCCTTGCTTGCCAGTGTTGTTTGTTCGTCGTCATTCATTGAGGATAGCGGTGCAGGCCTCGAGACCGCATAGCCCTGTGCATGATCAACGCCGATTTCTTTCAGGCATTTAATGATACTGTCGGAAGCGGCATATTCGGCGATTGTTTTAATGCCCATTACCTGCCCGACTTCGTTGATTGATTTAACCATGGCGTAGTGCATGGGGTCCTTGTCAATATCGACAACAAATGAGCCGTCGATTTTCAGGTAATCAACAGGCAGACTGGTCAAGTATGAGAACGAAGACAGGCCGCTGCCAAAATCATCAAGCGCAAATGTACATCCAAGTTTTTTCAACACCGTCATGAAGTGTATAGCTGTTGAGAGATGGCTGATGGCGGCTGTTTCTGTAATCTCAAAACATAGCAGCTCAGGATTAATTTTATATTCTTCTATTTTGCTTACAACCAGGTTGAGGAACGACTTATCCGATATTGATTTGCCAGATAGATTGACTGAAGCCAGCATTTTCTGGTTGCGTTTTGATAGCCAGTGTATCGTGTTCTCAACTACCCACTCATCGATCAGGTTGATCATGTTGTAGCGTTCTGCTGCCGAAAGAAACATGTTGGGTGAGATGATGTTACCTTCCTCGTCTGCCATGCGCAGAAGGATTTCTCCATGATCCATGAATGTTTCTTCGTTGTCCTGTAGTGGTTTAATCTTCTGGAAATATAGCTGAAAGCGATTTTCTTCGAGTGCGTGATTGATTTTTGACACCCAGTGCATTTCGCGTTGCTGAGTAATTATTTTGTCATTATGACTGGTGTAGATTTGAATGCTGTTTCTGCCACTTTCCTTGGCCATGTAACAGGCTGAATCTGCACGACTTAAAAGTTCTTCGCAGGTGTTTATATCGGCAGTAATATCTACAATACCGATGCTTGCACTAATAGTGAAGTTGTAATCGTCCCATGCAAAATTAAAATTCTTGATTGTCTCAATCATATCCTCAGCTACGCTGTGCGCCTGCTCGACATCGCACTTCTCAAGTAACAGCCCGAATTCGTCACCACCGAGCCGCGCAAATGAATCCTTGTTGCGTACACGGTCCTGCAGCATTATGGTTATTTGCTTGAGTAATTCATCGCCAGCTGTATGTCCACAGGTGTCATTGACCAGCTTGAACTGGTCGAGATCCAGATAGCATAGCGAATTGAATGTTGATTCTGTCGGTGGTGAGGAAAATATGATTTTTAGTCTTCTTTCCAGTTCATACCTGTTAATCAGGCCGGTGAGTGCATCGTGAGTTGCCTGGAAGCTTAGTTGCCGGTTGAGTGATCGCTGTACGGATTCATCATGAATGATGATGACGATACCGACAATGGCGCTGTCATTATTACGCATAGGTGCTACAACGTATTCGACCGGTGTCTCGATTCCGCTATCATTCTGTCTCAAAATGGCGCTGACCGGCTCATCGAGTACACTTCTATTTTCAATATTCTCTATCGGGTTCTCGATACGTTTCTTCGTGGATTCGTCCACTAAATGCATGATGGTTGAGATGGAATTACCCTGCGCTTCTTCTTTGGACCAGCCTGATAATTGCTCGGCCATCGGATTCATAGAAGTGATGTTGCCTGAGATATCAGTTGTTATTACGCCGTCAATGATTGACTGCAGCGTTAGTTGAGAAAAATTTCTCTGGTGTTCTGCGGATAAGGCGTGCTCTTCCGCCTGTTGCTTGGCCTCAAGCAACTTCTTTTCTGTTTCCCTGTGTTCATCAACTTCCTTTTTAAGGTTTTCAATTAAAGACTGAATCTTATGCGTCATTTCGTTGAATGAGCGTATCGGTGTTGCGATTTCCGGGTATGCGCTCTCATCAACTGATACAAATTCGCCATCCCTGATGGTGTGCGCTGCTGATTCCAGTTTCTTCAGGGGTTTCAATCCTGTTCTTATGATGTGTAAGGCAAATAATAGTGCAAGTGCAATAAGTGCTATCGCAAAACCGATAACCTTATTACGTGTTGTAGTTAACTGCTTATTGAAATTGTGTATATCTGCAACGCCGGATATTGTTAAAGCCGGCTTGCCATTTGAGGTGGGTAGTATGTGGCTAAAAAGAAAATTATCATCCCCCTGAGTATATTTGTGCCATTCATCAGACTGGTGCAGAACCAGGCCATCTGGTGCAGTAATCTGGATCTGGGTACCGAGTTCATACTGTATTTTTGCAAGCATGTGCGCGGGGTCGGAAATAACTTGAATGTAACCTTTCGGACGCAGGCTGCCGATGGAAATCAGGGTTGATAATAATGGTCTGCCGTCAAACAGGCATATCTGTGAACGCGGCTTAAGACGCTTGGCCAGGGCAAGAGTTTTTACAGATTGTATCAAGGCGTTGCATGGCGCAGCATCCGTGTTGCTCATGGTAATACCGCGCTCTGAAGCAGCCAGCCTGTTTAGTGATTCATCATAAATGATGATCTTCTCGAGCTTCAGCAGGCCAATAGTTACAAAATATCGGTTGAACTCCTGGTCAAGCCAGAATACCAGGTCATTAGTATTTCTGATTTTATAAGCGGATTTAAATTCTTCTTCCGACTGTAATTTGAAGCCGAGATCTTTCTGATGGTCTATGAGTTCATTTACAAGTTCAGTAGTTTTGATAGACAATAAAACTTCAAATGCATTTTCCTGGTGTTCCAGCGCAAACTTTCTATAGATGTACTCTGTTGACATGACCAGCATCAGGCCTACCAGTCCGATAAAAAATATTGTGACTGCCAGTGTTGACTGTAATGTTAGTTTGCTCTTAAGCATGGTAAAGAATGTATATTTATTACCTGTGTTCTCGTTCCTGCGTCATGTATTGATATCCTTTCTCCTGCCACTCCTCAAACCCACCTCTAAACCAGGATAAGTTTTTATAACCACATGACTTCGCGATCTTGATTGCTATAACACTGCGGCCACATTTGACACCATTGCAGTAAAATAACAATGGTGTTTTCTTGTTTTCCACTATTTTTTTCAGTGCGTCACAGTCTGTATTGATATCGGGCAGGCTTAAACTTTCTTCGATATATCCACTAGCACGGTCTTTATTAATGCGCGCGTCGATAATGATCAGTTTATCGTTGCTATTAGCCTTTTCGATTACACCTTCGGCTGTCAGCGTTTCCACGCCAGGTATTTCATCAGGCACGATTATTTTGCCCCTGGTTAAATCGGGCAGTGTCTCTGCAGATGTTGCGCATATGGCAAACATCAGAGAAAAAAATAAGCTTAATTGTCTAAGTGGATCCATTCCAGAATTACCCTGCGGCATAATCAGTAATATATCAACTATTAAAGAGTAGCAAAATTCCACCTGTAAAAATCAATCTTGCTGCCATTCTGGTTGCAATACTCCGGGTAGATAAATACTCAGACGAATGTCATTGTGTTTCGTATATCTTCAGAATTCGTATAAAATCACCGCTTTTTCCTCGCACCAGATGGAGGTGTGTAATGACGGCATCAAAAATAGGCGTCGTAATGGGTAGCCAGAGCGACTGGCCGGTAATGGAGCATGCAGTCAAGCAGCTGGAGGCTTTTGGCGTGCCTTTTGAAGCAAAAGTTGTTTCTGCTCACCGCACGCCGGATTTATTGTTTGAGTATGCGGCAAGCGCACGCGAGCGCGGCCTGGCCTGCATTATTGCCGGTGCCGGTGGTGCTGCCCACTTGCCGGGCATGCTGGCATCAAAGTCAACTGTGCCTGTACTGGGCGTACCTGTGCCATCGAAATACCTTAAAGGCATGGACTCACTGCTATCTATCGTGCAAATGCCCAAAGGCATACCTGTGGCTACTTTTGCCATAGGTGAGGCTGGTGCAGCCAATGCTGCGCTGTATGCAGTGTCGATTCTGGCCGTACAGGATGGCGATCTTGCTGAAAAGCTGGAACTATTCAGAAGCCAGCAGCAGGCTGCCGTTTTAGAGATGGACCTGCCACCGAAGGCTTGATATGGCTGCACCAATTCTCCCGGGTTCGACATTAGGTATCCTCGGTGGTGGTCAGCTGGGGCGCATGTTCTGTATTGCAGCGCGCAACATGGGCTACCAGTTGAATGTGCTGGATCCTGATCCTGACAGTCCTGCCGGTCAGTTAGCGGACAATCATATTGAGGCCGCTTATTCGGACATGGATGCCCTGAATTACATGGCGCGCAGCTGTGATGTCATCACCACTGAATTTGAGAATGTTCCGGCTGAATCAATGCGTCAACTGGCCAGCAGCAAGCCGGTTTACCCGTCAGCAGAAGTGCTGGAAATCGCCCAGAACCGTAATCTCGAGAAAGCCTTCGCCAGCAAGGCTGGATTGACGCCGGCAGCTAATCATCCTGTTGTTGATGAAAGTGATCTTGAGCAGGCAATCAAGGTGACCGGTTTGCCGGCGATTCTGAAAACAGCCACATTGGGCTATGACGGCAAGGGTCAGTACGTCGTTGCATCGCTACAACAGGCACAGCAAGCATTTCGTGATAGCGGTGCTGTTGAGTGTGTACTCGAGAAAAGAATCGAATTAAAAAAGGAAGTGTCGGCCATTGTCGCACGTAACCAGCAGGGTGAAACAGCCGTCTATCCTGTTGGTGAGAATGAGCATAGAAACGGCATTCTCCATATCACTATCGTGCCCGCACGTGTTGATGAGGAAATAGCGGATAAAGCACGACAACAGGCATTACAGCTGGTTGAAGAACTGGATTATATCGGTGTGCTTGCGGTTGAATTTTTTATCGATAGTAATAATGAATTACTGTTTAATGAAATGGCGCCACGGCCGCATAACAGTGGCCATTACACCAAGGATGCCTGTGTAACATCGCAATTCGAACAACAGGCGCGAGTCATTTGCGGCCTGCCTCCCGGTGATGTGACATTATTATCGCCCGTTGTCATGGTTAACCTGTTGGGCGATCTATGGCATCCGGACTGGCGTTTATTGCTGAATGAGCCTGATGTGAAATTGCACCTGTATGGCAAGAAGGAAGCACGACCGGGGCGGAAAATGGGCCATTTCAATGTACTGAACAGTGATGTCGAAAAAGCGCTGAAGACAGCCAGGGCGATCTACTCGAGATTGGCAGAAGCACAGCCTG